>JBEAPQ010000379.1:0-3161 GCA_041164325.1 Planctomycetota bacterium
ATCCCGTGCTCCGGGTGGGGGACCAGATCGCGGAGGTCCTCCGGGCGCACCTCCCGGTCTCACGGACGGAAGCGGCCCGCCGGGCGGTCGAGCTTCTCCGGCGGGTGGCCGTGCCGGAGCCGGAGCTCCGGGCTGCTTCGTATCCACACCAGCTTTCGACGGGGCTCAAGCAGCGGGCGCTCCTCGCCGTGGCGCTCGCCTGCGATCCCGCTCTCCTCGTCGCCGATGAGCCGACGACCGCCCTCGACGTGACGATCCAGGCGCAGATCCTCGAGCTCCTGCGCGACTTGCAGCGCAAGCGGGGGATGGGCGTGATGCTCATCACCCACAACCTCGGCGTGGTCGCCGGGAACGCCGACGTGGTGTGCGTGATGTACGCCGGGCGCGTGGTCGAGTACGCGCGCGTGTTCGAGCTCTTCGACGCGCCGCTGCATCCGTACACGCGCGGGCTCTTCAACTCGATTCCCCTTCTGAAGACCCGCAAGCACCGGCTCACGACCGTCGAGGAGGTCGTCGCCGATCCGGCGCAGTACCGCCTGCAGGGCATCGAGCGGGATGCGCGTGGCGACCTCGTGCCCTGGTGGCCCGACGCGCCGAAGGGCGTCAAGCCCGCGATCGCGCCCGATCGCGACGACTACGCGCTCGTGCAGGTGGCGCCGACCCGCTGGGTCGGGTGCTTCCGCACGAAGGAGGTCGACGCGAACCCCGGCCCGAGGCCCGACCTCGACTACCGGCGCGACGACCTCTGATCGTCGGCGCGGCCTGCATCCGCTGCGACGGGTCGACGAACCCGGGCGGCCGGCGGGTCCGGCACGGAGGCCACATGAAGAACCGACAGTCCGCAACGAGCAAAGTCCGCACCAAGGTCGCTGCGGCCAAGGTCCCCTCGGCCAAGGTCCCCTCGGCGAAGGCCGCCTCGGCTGCAAAGGCCGCGGCCAAGAAGCCCGTTGCGAAGAAGGTCCCGACCAAGAAGGTCGTGGCCAAGAAGGTCGTGGCCAAGAAGGCACCGACCAAGAAGGCACCGACCAAGAAGGCATCGACCAAGAAGGTTGTGACCGGACGAACCGCCTCCACGATCGTCGCGGCCGGAAAGGCCGCGGTCGCGACGTCTTCCGGACTGGTCGCCGTGGGCGCCGCGGCCCCCGGCTTCACGCTGCCCGACGCCTCCGGCAAGCAGCGGTCGCTCGCGTCGCTGCGGGGCGGACCGGTCGTCCTCTACTTCTATCCCAAGGACGACACGTCGGGCTGCACCGCCGAGGCATGCGACTTCCGCGACAACCTCGCGGCCTTCCGTCGCGCGGGCTGCACGGTGCTCGGCGTGAGTCCCGACGGGGTCAAGAGCCACGCGAAGTTCATCGCCAAGCACGCGCTCGGCCAGCTCGTGCTCCTCGCCGACGAGCCCGACGCGGGCGGAACTCCGGCGGTCTGCGCCGCCTACGGCGTCTGGCAGCAGAAGTCGATGTACGGCCGCGCCTACATGGGCGTCGTCCGCACGACCTACGTGATCGCCACCGACGGCACCGTGGCCGCGCGCTTCGACAAGGTGTCCGTGACGGGGCACGCGGCAGAGGTGCTCGAGACGGTCCGAGGGCTCTGAAGCGTCGAACCGGTCGCGTCCCGCAACCGCCGGCCCGCTACCCTGCGGGAATGAGCGGAATCCCGATTCAGATCAAGCGGCTTCGCGCGAGCGCGGTGCTGCCCGCCTACCAGACGGATCTTGCCGCGGGCATGGACCTCTCGGCCGACCTCGACGCGCCCGTCACGCTCGAGCCGGGCGAGATCCGGCTCGTGCCCTGCGGCTTCGCGATGGCGCTTCCGCCGGGATTCGAGGCGCAGGTGCGCCCACGGTCGGGGCTGGCGACGAAGTTCGGCATCTCGATGCCCAACGCCCCCGGCACCGTCGACGCCGACTATCGCGGCGAGATGATGGTGCCGCTCATCAACCACGGCCGGACGCCGTTCGTCGTGGAGCCGCGGATGCGCATCGCGCAGATGGTGATCGCCCGAGTCGAGCGCGCGGAACTCTCTGAAGTGTCTGAACTTACGGAGACGGCCCGCGGCGAGGGTGGATTCGGCTCGACCGGCGTCGGGCACCGCGGCATCTAGGGTGTCCGACATCCGCGCGGCCCTTTGCCCTCCGCGCGAGAATCGCCACAATGGGCGTTTCCCCGCGGGCCGCGGGGGGATCAAGGAGTGAATCCCTCGTGAGCAGCGCGAGCACCAGCCAGCCGACCGTCCCGTCTTCGCCGGCGTCTCCCGTCGAGGTGCCCCTCCTCGACCTGAAGGCCCAGTACGCCACCATCCGCGACGAGGTCGAGCCCGTCGTCCGCGAGGTGATCGAGAGCCAGTACTTCATCGGCGGCCCCAAGGTCGACGAGATCGAGCGGGTCGTCGCGGCGTACTCGTCGGCGAAGCACGCGATCGGCTGCGCGAACGGGTCCGACGCGATCCTCCTCGCGCTGCAGGCGCTCGGCGTCGGTCCGGGCGACGCGGTCGTCTGCCCCACCTTCACCTTCTTCGCGACCGCGGGCAGCATCCACCGCCTCGGTGCGAAGCCGGTCTTCGTCGACATCGACCCGACGACCTACAACATCTGCCCCGAGAGCGTGCGCCAGGCGTTCAGCTGCCACGGCTCGCAGATCAAGGCGATCGTCCCCGTGCACCTCTTCGGCCAGGCGGCCGATCTCGACGCGATCCTCGCGATCGGCGCCGAGAGGGGCGTGCCCGTCGTCGAGGACGCGGCGCAGGCGATCGGCACCGAGGATGCCCACGGGACGCGGGTCGGTTCGCGCGGCGCGATCGGTACCTTCAGCTTCTTCCCCTCGAAGAACCTCGGCGGCTTTGGAGACGGCGGCATCGTCACCACGAACGACGACGCGCTGGCCGCGAGCCTCAAGCGCCTGCGCAATCACGGCATGGAGCCGAAGTACTACCACCACGAGGTGGGCATGAACTCGCGGCTCGACGCGCTGCAGGCGGCGGTCCTGCTGGTGAAGATGCGCCACCTCGACGCGTGGAGCGCGGGACGCCGGCGGAACGCGGCCTTCTACGACGCGGCCTTGGCGGCGGCGGGGGCGCAGGACTCGTCGGTCGCGCTCGACGCCGGCGGCTTCCCCCTCCGGACGCCGAAGCCCGCGCCCGAGGGCGCGCGCCACATCTAC
>JBEAPQ010000380.1:0-3615 GCA_041164325.1 Planctomycetota bacterium
TGACGGGCGATCCCGAGCAGGACGCCCAGTCGCTCGCTGTGCTCCTGGACTCGATCGCGGAGGTCAACTCGAACATCGACCTCGAGCGCGTGCTCGAGGACATCGTGGGGAAGTCGCTCCAAGTGACGGGCGCCGAGCGAGGGCTCTTGCTGCTCGGGGACGTTGCCGCCCAGCTGGAGGTTCGCGTCGCGCGCGATCGGGAAGGCCAAGACCTCGGCCCCGGCGTCCGCTACAGCCGCTCGCTGGTCTCGCGCTGCCTCGAGGGCGGGCACGCCGAACGCTCGATCGTCCAGTCGGACCAGGAAGCGCTCGAGCTCGGCCAGTCTGTCTACAACCTGAAGCTTCGCGCGGTGATGTGCGCGCCGCTCCGGTCGCGGGAGAAGATGCTCGGGGTGGTCTACGTCGACTCGACCGCCGTGCGCCGGGAGTTCTCGGCCCGCGACCTCGCGCTGTTCGGGGCGCTGTCGGTCCAATTGGCTGCGGCGATCGAGACCGCGCGGCTCCACGTCGACTCGCTGGAGAAAGTGCGGCTCGAGAAGGACTTCGAGATCGCCAAGCAGATCCAGAAGCACCTGCTGCCTCCGGTGCCTGCACACGTGGGCGGACTGGAGCTCACCGTGCGCTTCATGGCTCGCGACGAGGCAAGCGGTGACAGCTACGACATCGTCCCGCTCCCGGATGGGCGCCTGGTGGCGATGATCGGTGACGTCACCGGACACGGGGTCGGTGCCGCGCTCCTCGCGCACGCGGCCCAGGCCGCGACGCGGAGCTATCTGGAGCTCGTCGACGACCTCAGTCAGATCGTCCGTCGACTCAACGACCGGCTGTGCGCGAGCATCGAGTCGGGGAACTTCATGTCCCTGCTGATGGTGCTGGTCGACCCAGCGTCGCGTCAGGCCCACTTCGTCAATGCGGGGCACCCGGGGCTCGTGCTCGTGCGCGATGGCGTGGCGACCGAGCTCGACAAGACGGGAATGGTGCTCGGTGTCGTCCAGGGGCAGGTATACCGGCCGTCGGAGATGATCCCGCTCCGAGCGGGAGATCTTCTCTTCCTGCGAACCGATGGAGTCGACGAGACGCGGGGGCCGGCACGCGAACTCTTCGGAACGGAGCGGCTCCTGCGCGTGTTGCGGGAGTGCCCCGATGACGTGACGGCGGACGAAGCGCTCGCGGTGGTGGAGGCTGGTCTCGCGCGCTTCGCCGCGGGCACCGAGCAGGATGATGACTTGACGATGCTGGCGATCCGTGTCGGAGCGGCTTCATGAGTACGAACGTCTGGATAGGTGTGTTCGCAGTGGTCCTCCTCGGTGGGGGCATGGTGGCGTTCACGCAGTTCCGCGCGGAGGCTGCGCGTGAGGCGGAGGTCGCTGGAGTCCTGGCCGAGGTCGCGGATCAGGTGGGGCTCGTCCTGTCTCCGTCGGAGTCCTTCGACCCCGAACAGGGGCGCGTGGTGCTGCGTTCGCTGCGGCGCGTGCGAGATGTCCAGGACGATCGCCGCCTGGGGCTCGCGGAGGCGCAGCTGCTTCTTGCTCTCGGGCAGGTGCGCGATGCGTGGGATCTCGTGCGCCCTCTCGCGACGGAGCCGGGTGCGGACGTCGAGTCCCAGGCGGTCGGCGCATCGGTGGCGGCGCGGCTCGGCGCCGAGACCGGAGACGTCGGTCTGCTCGGACAGGCGGCCGCGATGGCGCGGCGCTACGCCGAGGGGATGGGTGATGGGAACGCCCGCATCCTGACATGGCAGCTCGCGTTCCGGGTCGGTGATGCGGAAGCGATGGTGGCTGCGGGAGACGCGCTGCTCGAAGCGGGCGGCAGCGGCGCCGCGCTCGTCACCGGGCTGTCCTCGGGCTTGGCGGAGGTTCTGGCGCAGCGCCTCGGACTGGACCCGGCGGCTGCCGACAGCGGCCCGGTCCAGGTCGCTCTGGGGCGGTTGGGTGCCCAGGGCAAGGGTCGCCCCTCGGTCCGTGAGCTCGACGAGTTGGCGGCGCGCTTCCCGGCAGCTCCTCCCGAGCTGGAGTTGGTCGCTGCCCGCCGCGCACTGGAGGAGTTCGGAGAGCTGGCGCCCGCGGACCGGCGGGGCGGTGAGGCCGAGAACCTGCTGCGGGACGCGGTGCGTCGGATCGAGCAGGCGCTGCTTGCGGTGCCGTCCAGCGCGGATGCCCGCGCCGTGGCGGTCCTCGCGCTGTTGTTCACCCGGGAGTCGTTCGGGCTGGATCCGACGGACGCCGCGCGCTTCCAGGGACATCTCGAGTGGCTCTTGGCGAACGGTCCCAAGACGCATGTGCAGCGAGCGGTGTGGGAGCAACTCGCGCGTGACGTCGGTCGTTGAGTCGGCCGTGCGCGTGCCCTTGATTGGTCGAATCCCTGGTGCATCTTCGGCGTCACGAGCCCTTGCCGCGTGCGATCCATGCGGTCGACGGTCTGCCGTCGACGAGGTGTCTTGACGCCGCGAAAGTGACAGCCTGTCACAGGAGTGTCTGAACCCATGTCTTCAGCCCATACCTTCGACGTCACGGTTTCCGCCTTCGAGGCGGAGGTCGTCGTCCGCTCCCGCGAAGTGCCGGTCCTGCTCGACTTCTGGGCGGAGTGGTGTGGGCCCTGCCGAACCCTGGGGCCTGTTCTCGAAGCTCTCGCCGAGGAGTACGGCGGAGCTTTCCGGCTCGGCAAGGTCGACACCGAGCGCGAGATGGAGCTTGCCCAGGCGTTCCGCGTGCAGGGCATCCCGTTCTGCGTGCTGATGGTCGACGGGCAGCCGGTGGACGGCTTCCAGGGAGCGCTTCCCGAGGCCGAGGTGCGGCAGTTCCTCGCTCGGAACGGGATCGAGGCGAAGGTCGACACAGCTTCGGCGGAGGCGGCGGAGATCGACCCCGATACCCCCGCGGAGCGGCTCCGCGCCGGGCTCGCTGCGGTCGCGCGCGGTGAGTACGAGACCGCGCGTGAGCGGCTGGGTCCGATTCCGGAAGAGGAGCCGGAGCACGCGTCCGCCACGAGGTTGCTGGACGGGATGCTCGCACTGGAGACGCCGCTCGACGGCCCGGTGGTCCCGGCTGCCGAAGCCATCCGCACGGGCCGCGATCGGCTGCGCACGGGGGACTTCGACGGGGCGGTCGAGGCGTTCCTCGACTCGGTCTCTGCCGACCGGGGCTACGGCGGCGGGCTCGCGCGACGTTCGACCGTGCTGGTGTTCGAACTGATGGCGCTCGAGGCAGGTGCCGAAGACCGCATCGCGCTGTTCCGCCGCCGTCTGGCGACGCTGCTGTTCTAGGCGGGTTCTCGGAAGGAACTCGGGCTACCGGCTGCGGACTGCTCGCCTGGCGACTGCTCTCGGCGTCGCGGTCCGGCTGTGGGGCGAGCGAGTCGGGGTCGTTCGGATCACGGCCCGCCGCGCTTCTCGGCGCGCGAGCCCGGTCGTGCGGGGTCCTCGTCGCGGAGAACGACCTCCCAGGTGTCTCGCCCCGGCTGGGCTCCTCGCGTTTGGCCCGAGAAGGTCCGACCGTTCCGCAGGTCATGGGCCTGGATCGTGTAGGTCCCGTCCGCGAGCCCCTCGACGCCGAACGTTCCATCCTCGGCGCTCACCGTCTGTCGAGGTGACGGGAGTCGGTTTCCGGATGGGTCTCG
>JBEAPQ010000381.1:0-7593 GCA_041164325.1 Planctomycetota bacterium
CGAGGACCAGGATCTTCCGCGCGGCCGCGACCTTCTGCAGGATCGTCACCGGCACGTCGAGCGACAGCCGCCCTCCGCTGATCTCCTCGACGTCGGCCGTCTTGAGCCGCCCGACCTCGACGAGCTCGCTCGCGCGGTCCCACGCGTGGTTGTGGAACCGGACCTTCGGGAACTCCGTCGCGTGCCGGGCCGCGTCGCCCAGCCCCAGGTGCGCGCGGATCGCGTCGTCGGGCATCGGCGTGTGCGTGCCGAGCGCCACGACCACGTCGATCCCCCGGACGCGTGGAGCGAGCTCTGCATGCACGGCGGCGAAGACCTCGACCAGCGGGCACGTCCGCGTCCGGTCGGGGACGAGCACCACCACGTCCTCACCGTCCACGTCGAACCCGGCCAGCGCCTCGGCGACGACCCGGCGGATGTCGGTAGGTGCCAGGACCCGATCGGGACCGCCGAGACCGTGTGCGTCACGCATGCGCAGCAAGCTAGCCGCGCCGACGTGCCGTGCACCAGGGCGATGGCACGAACCGCCTCCGCTCACAGCCTGCAGCGGCGCCAATCTTCACGCGGCGAAGTGCTCGCTGGGCAGCCGCTGCGCGGCTGCGGGTGGGCTCGGGACGACATCTCGTCACCGGCTCTCAACCGAGGGCGCGCCGCGCCAGGACTGCCGCACCGAGCGCCGATGCATCCCAGTCCTCACCGACCTCGAGCGGCACGCCGACCCGTTCCGCCAGGACCCGCTGCACGAGCGGCGATCGGACCAGCCCACCACCCGCCCGCACGCAACGCAGGCCACCGGGCCTCGCCCGGAG
Source organism: Planctomycetota bacterium (assembly GCA_041164325.1). Lineage (GTDB taxonomy): Bacteria > Planctomycetota > UBA1135 > UBA1135 > UBA2386 > JAQCBR01. The sequence goes on from JBEAPQ010000381.1 coordinate 810, forward strand.
CGCATCGACGACCGCACCCAGGCCGTCGATGACCCCCTCGACAACGGCCCGACCGAGATCTGCAGGCTCGAACCCCGCCTCCTCGACGAAGCCCCCGGACGGCTCGGCCGTGTAGCCCGGAAAACGCTGGCCGAACACGCCGGGCACGAAGCGCGCGCCGCGGGCTCCGGGTTCCGAAGTCCCGGCCGCGGCGAGCAGGATCGTGACGGGGTCGTCGACGCCTGGGAACAACCGCTCGGCGACGAGCCGGACCGCATTGCCCATGTCGTTGACCGCGCCGCCCACGACCCACTCGCCGTCGTCCAGCACGTAGCAGAACAGACCGTCGCCTCCCGACCGCTCCCGGTCGACGACCCGAGCCGCTCCGCTGGTGCCGAGCGTGGCCGCCGCGATGCCATCCCCCATCGCGCCCACGCCGAGATTGGCGAGGCACCCGTCCGACGCGCCGACCACGACGGGGAGTCCGCGCAACGGCCCCCGCACCGCCTCCACGACACAGCGGGTCGGAACGAGTTCGGAGAGTCGGTCGGCGTCGAGCCCCACGAACGCGAGCGCATCCCGATCCCACGCGCCGGAAGCCAGCGCCATCAGGCCCGTCGCACTGCCCAAGGACCGATCCACGACGGCGCGTCCACACCACGCCCGGATCAGGAACTCCTTCGCGGACACGAATGCGGAAGCGGCGCGGAACAGCCCGGGCTCCGCCTCGCGCATCGAGGAGAGCTTGCAGAGTGGCGAGGATGCATGGACAGGCGTGCCGCAGCGCCGCTCCAGTTCGGCGTGTGCGCCCGTCGATCGCAGCGCGGCGGCGACGGCCGCGCCCCGGCTGTCGGCCCACGTGCGGAGCGGAGCGAGCGGAGCACCCGCCCTGTCGAGCGGCACGATCCCGTGCATCGCGCACGACAGCGCCGCGGCCACGGGTCGTGTGGCGGAAGCGGCCATGGCCTCGTTCGCGGCCCCCTCCGCGGCACGCTGGATCGCGACCACGTCCTGCTCGGACCAGCCGGGCCGCGGACTGCAGGTCTCGACCGGACGCTCAGCCCGGGCCAGCACCCGCTGTTCGGTGTCGACGACCAACGCCTTCACGCTGGTCGTGCCGAGGTCGAGGGCGAGGATGGGTCCGGCCATGATCGGTTCTTGAGCTTGTGCGTCGGAGCCCGCGGGCGCCAGCACAGAGGCCCGCCCACCGATCGCGTGCGTGCACCGCCGGTCGGCCGCACCTACAAGAGAGGGCCGTCATGGCGATGCGCAGGAGAACGGCGTCCGCGCTGTCGAGCCGCAGCACGAAGCCCAAGGGCTGTGCCCGCTGGTTCGTCGGCGCGTTCCTCACGCTGTGGGGTGCAGGGTTCGGCGGCGGCGGCGTGATGGCATGGCGCGACGGCAGCCACCCACTGTTCTCGCTCGTGTTCATCGTGCCGGGGGCGCTCGCCTTCCTGGCGGGGCTCGCGATGATCTCCGGTATCCGGTTCCGCCGCCCGGGCACGCGCGACGCCCGGCCGCGGCCGACCGAGCCCCGGGGTCCTGGGACGTTCGGCCCCACGCACACCCGGCGGATGGCGGTCGTGATCCTGTCGGTCGCAGCGCTGGTCTTCGTCGGCGCCGGCACCGCGATGATCCAGTTCTCCGACGCCCCCGGCGGACCGCCGGTCGCCTTCGGCATCGTCTTCGCGATGTTCGGCGTCGGCGCCGGGCTGGGCGCGGTGCACCAGCTGCTGTCGCTCCGGAATCCGATCCCCGAGGTCGGCGTGCCGGTCGAAGGTGTGGTCCCAGAAGTCGAATACGACTTCGCGTGGCGCCTCATGGGCGACGCGCGGCGCCTGACGACGCTGCGCATCGAACTCGTCGGACTCGAGGAAGCGAGCTACACGCGCGGCACGAACCGCCACACGGACCGCCACGAGTTCCACTGCGAGACCCTCGGCGAGTGGGACATGATGACCTCTGCACCGAGCGGCCGCATCCGGTTCGCGCTCCCGCGCGGCGCCGCGCCGACGTTCCACGGGCGGTCCAACAAGATCGGTTGGCACATCCGCTTCGTCGGCCCCATCCGCTTCTGGCCGGACGTCACGGACCTCGTCGAGCTGCCTGTGGGCATCGCTCCGACCGAGGAGACGGCACCATGAACGAGATCGCCGCAAGCCTGACGGACGACCGGACGACCTACCGGGTCGGTGAACGGGTCGAAGGCCGCGCACTCTGGGTGTTCGCGACGCCGCCCGAGGCCGTCGAGGTCCGTCTCTTCTGGCGGACCTCGGGCAAGGGCGACGACGAGCTCGGCGTCGTCGCCGTCCACCGGATCGACAGTCCCGACATCGCGGGAGAAGAGGCGTTCGCGCTCGAACTGCCCACGCGGCCGTGGACGTGGCACGGCAAGCTGATCTCGCTCGATTGGTCGCTCGAGGTCGTCGCGCTGCCCACCGAGGAAGCCTTCCGGATCGACCTCGAAGTCCTCCCGCCCCCGCCGAGCGGAGCCTGAGCGAGCCTTGGCACGCCCCGCCCACCAGAATCCGTTCCGGACGAGCCGGCTGCACGCGCTCCGCTTCCGATACCCGGAGGGCGACACGGAGGACGCCCTGCTGCGCCGACTGGAGGCGCACGGGGGTCGCGGCGCGATCGTCGGCCCGCACGGATCGGGAAAGACCACGCTCTGCCTCGAGCTGGCCGCTCGCTTCCGCGCCGAGGGTCTCGACGTGCGGATGCTCCGCTACGGCGACGGTACATCGCTCTGCCGGCCCCACTCCCTGCGTGCATGGATCGCTGGGGCCGGAGCCAGGTCCGCCCTCATCGTCGACGGCGCGGGGCATCTCGGCCCACTGGCATGGTGGAACCTGCTGCGCCGATCGAAGCGAGCCGCCCGCGTCCTGGCCACCGCCCATGGCCGCTGCCCGTTCCCGGCGATCCTGCGCACGACCACGTCGACATCCCTGTTCGACGAACTGTGCACGAGCCTCGGCCAGCCGATGCCAGGTGGCGACAGCGCGGCGCTGCTGGCCGCACACCGCGGTGACGTGCGCGCTGCACTCCGCACGCTCTACGACGCCTGGGCCGAAGCGCGCCCCTGATCGAGACGCACCCGGATCGCCGTGCGGTCCCTGGGAGCGCCCCGTCCGGCGTGAGCGACGCGTGCGAGGTCTCACCCGGTCCGTCCTCACGCAAGGAAACGGGGGGACCCGCCGATGGCTGTTCCATGGCGTGGCGTACCCGCACCCTGTTCCCGGCTGCGGCCGGAGCCCTCATCCTCTGGACCGCTGGCTGCACCACCCAGGTCGACCGCGGCGTCATGGCCTACGGGCTCGGCGAGTGCGACACGGCTCGAGAAGCGTGGACCGATGCAGCGATCGCCGGGGACGCCCAGGCGCGCTACCTGCTCGGCCTCTACCACGACGAGGGGCGCTGCGGACCGGGCGACCCGCGGGAGGCCGAGCACTGGTACCGGCTGGCCGCCGAACAGGGACACCCGGCGGCCCAGAACAACCTCGGGATCCTGGTCCTCGCGGGGCGAACCCGCCCCGCCGATGCCGCAGCCGCCGCCGGATGGTTCACGGCAGCCGCCGCAGCGGGCCACGCGCCGGCGAAGACCAACCTCGGCGTCCTCCACCTGTTCGGCAGCGCCGTCCCCAGGGACCCGGCGCGCGCCGTCGCTCTGCTGGAGGCCGCCGCCCGCGCGGGCGACGGACAGGCGCAGACCCTGCTCGGCACGATCCTCGAGGGAGGCCTCGGCGTGCCGGCCGCACCCCAGGAATCCGTCTCGTGGCACCGCAGGGCGGCGGAGCGCGGCGTCGCCTCGAGCCAGCACAAGCTCGGTCTCGCGCTCCTGACCGGACGCGGGACGCCGGTCGATCCACGCGCCGCCGCCACGTGGCTGACCCGTGCCGCCGAGCGGAACGTGCTGGCCGCACAGACCACGCTCGGCTTGATGCACCTGCACGGCCGCGGCGTCTCGCAGGACGACGCGCTCGCCGTCGCCTGGCTCCGCCGCGCCGCACAGCGCGATGAGCCGATCGCCCAGCACCACATGGGGCTGCTGTTCCTGCGGGGACGTGGCGTTCCGAAGGACGAGATCGTGGCAGCACGCCTCCTGCAAGCGGCGGCCGACCGCGGGGTGGCCGAGGCGCAGCTGATGCTGGCGGGACTCTACGAGCACGGTGTCGGCGTCCCCGAGGATCGGATCACCGCCTACGCATGGCTCACGCTCGCGCAGGCTGCCGGCAACGCCCGCGCAGCGGAGGAGCGCTTCCGCCTCGCCGACTGGATGACCTACAGCGAGCGCATCGCCGCCGAGACCCGTGCGTCGGACTGGCAGGACGCGCGCGCGAGTCGACGCAACTACCTGGCAGCTCCAGGACGCTGATCGCCCCACGCGCTCGCCGTCACAGCGGCCGGGCGACCGCGATCCACGCGGCGACCAGGACCAGGCCCGCAGCCACCGCATAGTTGCGGTCCAGGGGTTCGCGCAGCAGGAACAGCGAGACCGCGACGAACGACAGGAGCGAAGCCGCCTCGGCGAGGATCTTCAGGCTCGCCGTCGGCAGGTACTTGGCACCCAGCCGGTTCGCGGGGACCTGGATCAGGTACTCGCAGAGCGCGATCCCCCAGCTCAGCAGCGCGGCGTTCCACCAGGGCAGATGACGCATCCGACCGAGGTGGAGATACCAGGCCACGTTCATGAACAGTCCCGCGGCCAACAGGCCGAGGACCACGAGGACGACAGGTGACATCGCTTGGGTACCGGGAAGGCGCACCCTCATACGCGCCGCGACCCGATGCCCGAAGCGCGATCAGCGCGGGGTCTTCGCCTGATTCTTCGTCTTCTCGGCCGTCGCGGCGTCGTACGCGTTGAGCACTTCGCCCGCCTTCCCGGCCATCACCACCTGCCCATGGTCCAGCCAGAGGCAGTGCGTGCAGATCTGCCGGAGGAACGACGAGGAGTGCGACACCATCAGGATGCACTTGCTCCGCGCCATCAGCTCCTCGATCCGCGCGCGGCTCTTGGCACGGAACGCCGGGTCCCCGACCGAGAGGACCTCGTCGAGGATCAGCACCTCGGGCTCGAGCGCCGTCGCCACCGAGAAGCCGAGCCGCGCCCGCATGCCCGTCGAGTAGCCACGCATCGGCTCGTCGAGGAACGGCCCGAGCTCCGAGAAGTCGATGATCTCGTCCATCTTGGCGTCGAGCACGGCACGCGGGATGCCGAGGTACGCGCCGTAGAGCTGGATGTTCTCGCGGCCAGACAGCTCGGGATTCAGGCCAGCTCCGAGCGTGACGAGCGCAGAGACCTTGCCGCGCACGGTCGCCTGCCCCTCATCCGGCGTCAGGATGTTCGCCAAGACGAGGCAGAGCGTGCTCTTGCCCGCGCCGTTGTGGCCCACGATGCCCCACGTCTCCCCCTCCCGGCACGTGAAGTCGACGCCGCGCAGCGCCCAGCGCGTCTGCGCCGCGGACGCGCGGTCACGGCCGAGCAGCATGTCGCGCAGGGAGCGCGACGGCCTGACCTGGAGCCGGAACCAGATGCCGACGTCGCGTAGCTCGATGACCGGCTCTGCCTGGTCAGAGGAACTTGATGACTCGTCGATCATGGTGCTGGTAGATCCGGTATCCGCCCCAGAGGACGACGAGGGCCTCGGCGAAGATCAGCGCCCACCAGCCGAGTGGGACCCAGTCCCCGTAGAGGACCGCATCCCGGTAGCCAGTGATGAGCACGGCGAACGGGTTCGCCATGTAGAGCGTGAACAGCACGTCGCCCCATGGCGCCGGCGCCGCGTCTGCGAGACGGGACTCGATCATGTCGACGCCGTAGAGACCCGGAGCGATGTAGAAGCCGACGCGGAGCAGGTGTGCCGTGAACAGCCGGAGGTCGCGGAGCAGGGCTCCGTAGCAGGACATCGCCATGCAGACCCCCGCCGTGATCGCGAGCTGGAGCAGCATCAGCACCGGCACCTGCACGAGCGGGAGGAGGGTGCCCGAGTGCCGTTCGCTCGGCCAGATCGAGGCCGCGACGAGCAGGATCACGAAGCCGAACAGGAAGTAGGCGAACCCCGAGAAGACGATGGACAGCGGCAGCACGACCGTCGGGAACGGGATCGATTTGATCAGTCGCTCGCTCGACCGGAGCAGCGTCAGCGCGCGGTTGACCGCGGTCGCGAAGTGCTTCCACGTGATCAGCGCCGCGAACAGGAAGACCGGATACGGCTCGTACTGGCCAGCACCCCGGCCGAACAGCCCGACGACGATGCCCCAGTAGACGAGCATCATCAGGATGGGATCGAAGAACCACCAGATCCACCCGAGCTTGCTCCCGGCCACGGACGACCGCAGCTCGGTCTGCACCAGGGCAGCGAGCAGGTCGCGTCGGGCGAGGACGTTGGTGAGGTTCGAGATCATCGGCGCGCCCGGGCTCGCTCGTAGACTCGGGGCAGGATCGAGAGCGTAGCCGACCAGGTCCGCTGGCTCTCGACGAAGCTCCGCGCGCGCCGGCCGAGATCCGCGCGTTGGGCCGGATCGTCGAGCAGATCCGCGCAGCGCGTGGCGAGATCGACCTCGTCCCCGACGCGGTGGAACACCGCGGCCCCCTCGCGGCCACCCAGCTCGCGCAGCGAGGGAAGGTCGGACATGACGACCGCCTTGCCACGCCCCATCGCTTCGAGCGGCTTGATCGGCGTGACGAGCCGCGTCACGCGCGTCTCGGGCCGACTGACGACGAAGACGTCGATCAGGTCGTAGTAGGCACCGACCTCGGACGCCGGCACCGGCCCCGTGAACACCACGGCGTCCCCGAGGCCGAGCG
>JBEAPQ010000382.1:0-4716 GCA_041164325.1 Planctomycetota bacterium
CGAGCACTCCGGCTTTCGTGCCGGGCGAGCTTCGTCGAGAATCCGCGCGTGGACCGAGCGGCCGAGCCCTCTGCGTGGATCCGGACCTGGTCCGGGCTCTTCGAGCCGGGGACCCGGGTCCTGGATCTCGCGGCGGGGAGCGGTCGTCACGCCCGATTCCTCGCGGCTGCCGGTCACCGGGTTCTCGCGGTCGACCGCGACGCGGACGCGATGGCCGGACTCGGCGGTGTGCCGGGGGTCGAGACCTTGGTCGCGGACCTCGAGGGTGCGTCCTGGCCGCTCGAGGGCGAGCGGTTCGGCGGAGTCGTCGTCACGAGGTACCTGCATCGGCCGCGCTTCGGTGAGCTCGTCGACCTGCTGGAGGAGGGAGGGGCTCTTCTCTACGAGACCTTCGCGGTCGGGCACGAGGCATACGGGCGACCGCGCAATCCGGAGTTCCTGCTCCGTCCGGGCGAGCTGCTCGAACGCGTCCGAGGTCGTCTCGAAGTTGTCGCTTTCGAGCAGGGGCGCGAAGTGGGGGAACCGGGCGCGATCCTGCAGCGGATCGCAGCGGTCCGGGGCGCCGCCCTCTCCTGCATCCTGCCGAGCAGCGCCTCCGAACAGACCGACGGTTGCCCGCCCGCGCCGGGTCGCCTACGAAAGGTCCGCTCCCAGACGGGCGTTCCCCAACCAGAACCGTGACCAACAACGCATCGTCCGACGTCGTCACCTCCGGCATCCGTGTTCGCGCCGCCGCCCAGTACTCCGAGGAGGAGTCGGATCCGGATCGGCCGCTGCACGTCTTCGTCTACCGCATCCAGCTGACCAACGAGGGGGACGAGCCGGCCCGCCTCGAGTCGCGTCACTGGGTCATCGTCGATGGCAACGGCAACCAGCACGAAGTGCGTGGGCCGGGCGTGGTCGGCGAGTTCCCGAACCTCGCGCCCGGTGAGTCGTTCGACTACTCGAGCCGATGCCCGCTGACGACGTCGTGGGGGACGATGGAAGGCAGCTACCGCTTCCGTCGTCCGGACGGCGAGGCCTTCGAGGTCGTGGTGGGGCGGTTCTTCCTCGCGCCGAGCGCGCCGTCGATCGTGCAGCAGCTCGGCAGCTGATGGAGCCGGGAGACGGGGAGCTCGCGGACGCGCCCCAGGCACCGCGGGACTACGACCTCGCGCCGGACCTCAGCTACGCGGTGCGTCCGGTCGCGGTGCTGCGGTCGCCGTTCCGGGTGCATCACGGGACGCCGCGTCAGCCAGGCGTCGGGACCGCGTGCGACGGCTTCGTGGTCGTCCGCCAGGGGATGCAGAACCTGCTGCAGGACCTGGATGGCTTCAGCCACGTCTGGCTGATCGGGCACATGTGCTACGCGCGTGGCTGGAACGACACGGTGATCCCGCCCCGCGATCCCGACCGTCGTCGACGCGGGCTGTTCGCCACCCGGGCTCCGCACCGTCCGAACCCGATTGCGATCTCGGTGGTCGAGCTCAAGGAGGTGCGGCGCCGCGTGCTGCGGATCGGCGCGCACGACTTCCTCGACGGGACGCCCATCCTCGACATCAAGCCCTACCTCGCCTACTGCGATGCGGTGCCCGACGCGCGGGCGGGTTGGGTCGACGGGATCGAGGGGCGTGCGCTCGGCGACCACCGGGTCTGGTGGGAGGAGGACGCGTGACGGCATCCCGACTGCTTCTCTGCTGTGCCGACCCTCGCGAAGCCGCGCTCCTGACGGCGGCGGGGCACGGCGAGATCCGTGTCCTCGGCGTCGGCAAGGCGGCTGCTGCGGCCTCGCTGGCGCGCGCGCTCGCCCTCGCGCCGGACACGACCTGTGTGCTGCTCTTCGGGGTCTGCGGCGCCTACCCGGCCCCGGTCGAGCCGCCGGCGCTGTCGGTCTTGGATCTGTGCGTGGTTGCGGAGAGCGTCTACGCCGACGAGGGCGCCGCGACCGACGACGGATTCCTCGACCTCGACGCGCTGGGCCTGCATCCATCCGGCCCGTTCCGTGCGGATCCAGTGCTCGGCCCACGCGTCGCCCAAGGCCTCGGCGTGCCGCTGGTCCGGGCTGCGACGGTGAGCACGTGCGCCGGGACGGCCCGTCTCTCGGACGCGTTCGCGGCCCGGAGCCGTGCCCACGTCGAGACGATGGAAAGCGCCGCCTGCGCGCTCGCCTGCGAGACCGCGGGCGTTCCGTTCGTCGAGGTCCGATGCGTCAGCAACCGGACCGGTCCGCGGGCGGACGGGGGATTCCGGATCCGCGAAGCCTGCGAACGGGCGCAAGCAGCGGTTCGGCGCATCCTCGACGGCGGATGGCTCGGGCCATGATCCGGCTGGGCCTCGGTTACTCCCCGTGTCCCAACGACACGTTCCTGTTCCATGCGCTCGTCCACGGACTCGTGCCCTGCGAGGGCGTCTCGTTCGAACCGTGGCTCGCGGACGTCGAGGAGCTGAACCGACGGGCGCTCCGAGAGAGCCGGCTGGAGCTGACGAAACTCAGCGTCGGGGCCCTGGCGGCCGTCTCGACCGATTATGCCGTGCTGTCTGCGGGGGCTGCCCTCGGACGAGGGGTGGGGCCGCTCGTCGTGGGCCGTTCACCGCGTGCGCTCCGTGAGCTGACCGGGCGACGGATTGCCGTGCCGGGCGTGCGGACGACGGCCTTCCTGCTGCTGCGGCTGTTCGGTCCACGGGACTTCGAGGCGGTCGAGATGCGTTTCGACCAGATCCTCGGCGCGGTGTCGCGGGGAGAGGTGGACGCAGGCCTCATCATCCACGAGAGCCGCTTCACGTTTCGCGCGTCCGGGCTCCACGAGATCGCCGACATGGGGCAGCTCTGGGAGCAGGACACGGGGCTTCCGCTACCGCTCGGGGTGATCGCCGCATCGCGGCGGCTCGGCGTCGAGCTCCACGAGCGGATCGAGGCATCGCTCGCGGCGTCGGTGCGCTTCGCGTTCGCGGACCCGACCGCCTCGCGCGACTACGTAGCCGCGCACGCGCAGGAAATGCGTGCCGACGTCTGCGCCCAGCACATCGGTCTCTACGTCAACGAATGGACGGTCGACCTCGGGGACGAGGGCCGCGCCGCGATCGATGCGCTCCTGGCGCGCGGCCGACAGCTCGGGCTGCTCCCCGGATCGTCGTCACCTTGGCGAGGCTGAAGGGGCCGGAGTCCCTTCCGGCAGCCCGTCACAGCCGGCGTCCTCGGCCGAGCGCGAAGCGCCTGCGAGACCGGGGCGTTCGCGGAGGCCGTGGCCCGCAGATGTGGCGTCAGCGAGGTCGGAACGGGACCGGTTCCGGCTCGTAGTCCGTGCGCAGCACCCAGCCGGTGGGCGGGCGCTCGCCGGCCTGGAAGCGCTCGTAGAAGCCGCGTTGGCCGCGGTGTGCGACCGGGTAGCTGTCGAAGATCGCCCCGTTTCCGGCGGCGCGAGGGTCTTCTTCGGCTTCGAGCTCTGCCTCCAGCTCGGCGCGCAGTTGCCGCTGCATCGCCGCGAAGCCGTCGCGCCCCGCCAGATCGACGACGGCGTCCGGATCGGCGCCGAGGTGGTAGAGCTCCTCGCGCGGCCTCGGCCCGAAGCACAGATCCCAGAACGGATCTGCGCCAGCCTCACGCCTCCGCGAGAGAAGCGCGGACTTCGTCGGGCTTGCGTCGCAGTTCAGGTAGCCGGTCTCCGGATTGCCCGCGGGCCAGCGGGAGGGCTCGTGGTTGATGAGGTAGAGCCACGGCCCGCGGCGGATGCCGCGGATCGGGTAGCCACCATCCTGCGGCCGTCCGACATCGTGGCGCTCCTTGCCGAGGAGCACGTGGTCGCGGTGGGGGAATCGCTGTGCTCCGAGGACTCGCGGTAGCAGCGAACGCCCGGTGATCTCGGCCATGCCGATCGGTTCGACGGCTGCGGCGTCGAGGATGGTGGGCGCCAGGTCGATGAGGCTCACGAAGTCGTCGAGGAGCTGGCCGGCGGCGATGCGGCCGGGCCAGCGGATCGCGAGCGGGACTTCGTTGGAGAGGGGATAGGCCTGTCCCTTGGCGCGTGGGAACGGCATGCCGTGGTCCGACGTGACGAGGACGATCGTCGAGTCGGCGAGGCCGCGCACGGCCAGCGCGTCGAGCATGCGCCCGAGGTGTCGGTCGAAGTGTTCGACTTCGACCGCGTAGTCGAGCATGTCCGACCGGACGGCCGGCGTGTCCGGCCAGAACGATGGGACGCGGCTGATGTCGGCCGGGTCCTTGCCCGCGGCGATCCCAGATCCCGGCTCGTAGCCCCGGTGCGGCTCGAGACCGCCATACCAGAATGCGAATGGGCGGCCGGCGGCGCGCTGGTCGAGGAAGGCCTCGAAGTTGTCGGCGTAGGAGATCTTCGAGATCCCTGTGGTCGGCGCCGGGGCTTCGAGATCGGAGAAGCGCCGACCCGTCAGTGCGCGTGCCGCGCCGTCCTCACGCTGTGCGATCCCCGGCCCCCAGCCCTTGCCCGTGAACGCCGTCTCGTAGCCGCCTGCGGCCAGAGCCTCGAAGAAGCCGCCGAACCGGGACGGAAACAATGCGATGTGGTTGGCGGCGGCCTCCAGCTGCCAGGAGTTCCGGCCCGTCAGGATCGCGGCTCGGGACGGGGCGCACTTGGCGTTCGGCGTGTGGGCCCGGGTGAACAGGACACCCTCGGCGGCAATCCGGTCGAACGCCGGGGTCGCGACCCAGGCCGCCCCGAGGCACGACGCGTGCCCCGCCGACCAGTCATCCGCGATCGCGAA
>JBEAPQ010000383.1:0-14109 GCA_041164325.1 Planctomycetota bacterium
CCCACCGTGCTCGAGAAGATGCCCGAGGCAACGCAGATCGGACTGCGCGGACTCGGACTCGGCCTCCCGGTCGCAGCCCTGGGGCTCGCGACCCTGCGCGCCTTGGGGAGCGGCCGCACCGACCTCTACGCGGGACGGCTGGCCGCGACGATGGCCACGCTCGCGCTCGCCGTTGGGCTCTTCGTCTACCCGCTGGTCGACGTGCGAAAGTCGGCCGAAGGGCTCGCACGGGTCCTCGCGGCGCGCCCGGAGAACCCCGCCGCCATCCCGTGCTACGGCGTCCAGCCGGAGGGCTACCGGTTCTACTCCGGACGACCGACGGTCGGCGACGCGACCGGTGCCCTCCTCGAGGCGGCCGCTGCCGACGGTGAGCAGCCGTTCCTGGCCCTCGTCACCGAGGCCCGCCTGGGCGAGCTCTCCGAAGCAACCCGGGCCCGCGTCGAGATCGCCCACCGGGAGCAGGTCGGCTCGCGCAGCGTGCTGCTGCTGACGCGACGCTAGGCCCGTCGCCGCGGGTCTGCCGAAGGGGCCCGTCCGCGGGTCCTCCGCTCGACGCACGCCTCCACCCGGGAAAGGACCCCGAGGCGGTCTGGGGCAGTCCGGCAATTGGCCGAACCGCGACCCCGTTGCCGCATCGCCCCTTCCCGAACCCGGAGCCGAGGATGAACCCGATCGGAATCGCAGGTCTCGAGCGCCTGACCCACGCCGCCATCCCCCCCTGCGTCTCCATCTACCTGCCCCCCTCGCCGATCGCCGAGCAGGCGCGGTCGGACGGCCTGCGGCTGCGGGCCGCGCTCGATGCCGCGGACGGGGAGCTGCGCACGCTCGGCATCCCGCAGCGGGTTCGCGAAGAGGTGCTCGCGCCCGGGCGGGCGCGGGCGACGCGCCCGGACCCGGGGCCGCGCCCGGGCAACGGAAACGTGCTGTTCCTGTGGCGAGGCGGGAGCCGCAGCCTCGAGCTGCCCACTCCGTTCGGAGAACTCGTCGTCGTCGGCGATCGCCTGCATGTCCGCCCGCTTCTCGAACGTGCCGTGGCGCCCGACCGATTCGTCCTGCTGTCGATCCGGGAACGCGGCGTGCGGCTCTACGCCGGGGATCGGGACGGCCTCGCGCCGATGCCCGCCGACGACGTGCCGCAGGAACTCCGGGACGTCGTCGGCTACGACCATCGCCCTGCGTCCCTGCAGCTGCACAGCCAGGGGCCGCGCGCGGGCGCCGTGACGAGGACCGCGGTCTTCCACGGCCAGGGTGCCGGCGTCGACGACCACGCGGGCGAAAGGACCCGCTACCTGCGAGCCGTCGACCGTGCGCTGGTCCAGGCGCTCCGCGGCATGCGCTGCCCGGTGGTGCTCGCCGCCGCCGAGCCGGTCGCCACGGCCTTCCGCAGACTCTCCAGAATCCCGGGCCTCCTCGAGACAGGAGTCCCCCAGGCCGCGGCGCCCGGGCATGAGGCTGCGCTGCACGCACGCGCTTGGCCCCTGGTGAGGGATCAGCTCGGTGGCGCGACGCGCCGCCTGGTCGACCGGGTCCGGCAGGGCCTCGGGACGGGACTGGTCATCCAGCAGTCGGATGCGGTGCTGGACGCGGCCGAGGAAGGGCGCATCGCCTACCTGCTCTGCGCGGCTGACCGCGCGCTGTGGGCCGACCCCGATGCGCCCGGTCAGCCCCACGCCGCACGCCAGCCCGGCGACCTCGACGTGATCGACGTGGCGAGTACCGAGACCCTGCAGCACGGTGGCGAGGTCCGCTTCGTCGAGTCGAGCGCGATGCCCACCGACGGGAGCCCCCTCGCCGCCGTGCTCCGCAAGCCGTGAACGCGCGTCAGCGAGTCCCGAGCACGCGCCGCAGCACGTGACCCGCGGCCGCGACTCCGGAGTCGTAGGCATCTTCGACCCGCGACCCACCGCAGAAGTCGCCGCACACGACCACGCGCGCGTCCGCATCGGTGAGCGCACGTTCGGGCAGCGGGCGCGTCACGCGCGCGTACCGCCAGCGGTGTGCGTCCACGGCGATCGGCTCGGGCACGGCAACTCCAACCACGCGACGGAAACGATCGAGGAGTGACGCACCGAAGTCCGCGGGCTCCTCCTCGACGTGAGACGCCGACCACTCCGGAGTCGCGTGCACGACGAACGTCTCCTGGGCACCATCGCGCCCCGGCTTGCTGGAGTCGCGCGCCATGAAGTCGATGACTTCATCGGTGACGAACGCCGCGTCGAGCGGGAACCGCACGCGCTCGGACCCGAACGCGAGGATCGCAGTCAGGCAGGGCGCGAACTCGACCGCATCGAGACGCGCAGCCAGTTCTTGGCGGTCGGCGACGAGTGCCCGTGCCTGCGGCGCGGGGATCGCGAGAATCGCGGCATCGAACGGACCGACGCGCGCCCCGCCTTCCAGGTTCAGGGCTGTCCCGTCCATGGCGTCTTCCAGCGCGAGCACCCGTCGGCCGGATCGGACCATCAGGTCGGACGCCAGGTGTCGAGCGAGGGCACTCATCGACGGCACGCCGACGAAGCGCGGCCCAGGCCTCGGGGCGGGCCCGTCGCTGCCGTCGGACCACGTGCCGCATCGGCCGGTCCACTCCGCCGCGACTCCCCGCTCACACCATTCCGCGACCAGCTCGCCGAACGACGGCTCCCGCGCCGTGAAGAACTGCGCGCCGTGATCACAGCGGAACGCATCCCGGCGCCGCGAAGACGTGCGCCCCCCCGGGGCGCGCCCCTTGTCGAAGACCTCCACGTGGTGCCCGTGGTCGACGAGCGTGCGCGCGCACGCGAGCCCCGCCACGCCCGCCCCCACCACCGCGACGCGGAGCCGGACGGACGGGTCCAGGTCGATCCGTGCCGCGTAGGCGTCGAGGTCGAGACGCCGTGCGTGCTCCTCGGTGGACCGCGGACGGATCGCACCGAGCACCGGTCGAACGGCGGAGTCCGGGCGATCGAACAGCCCGAGGCTCGCGTAGAGCCCCCCGTAGCTCGACGGATCCCGTCCATCGAGCGCGAAGCGGTTGTTGAGTTCGACGAGCCGTGCGCGGGCCGTCTCGGGACTCGGGCTCCAGCCGACGACGGCCTTGCCCCACGTCATCCGGACGTTGTTGTGCAGCTCGCCGTGCCGCAGCAACGACCGCTGTGCGATGTCCCAGAACCGGTCACCGGTGCAGCCGCGCCGCAGGTCCTCACTCGCCGGAAGGAACGGACGCGCGTCTCCCGCGGCCGCCTCCAGCGTCTCGCGCGCCCATCCCGGCACGGCATCGAGGCTCGCAAGCCGCGCATGCGCGTGCGCGCAGTAGGCGTGTGCCAACTCGCGCCACACGAGGAGCTCGTCGAGGAACTTCTCGGCGCCAGGACCGCCTCGGGCCTGCGCCTCCCGCGCGAGCCGGAACGGCGAGACGTGGCCGTAGTGGATGTAGGCCGACATGCGGCTCGTGCCATCCGCGAGCGGGTCGTTCCGCGTTCGGGCGTAGCGGTCGATCCGCCCCAGGAACCGGTTCCACCGCGCGTAGCCGGCGACCGATCCCCCGACCGTGTCCGCGACCGGTCCGACACCGTGGTCGATCGCACACGCGGCGAGCAGCGCGGCCAGATCGGCCGTGGCGAGATCCACCGGCTCGAACGGCAGTTCCAGCGAGCGCAGCCGCGGCAGCACCGCATCCAGCACGGGCCATGTCTGCCCCAGTCGCTCGCGCCGAAGCCGCGCCGTGCGATCCCGGAAGCGGAAGGCTCGCTCCGGCTCCTCCCGCACGAGCGGCATCGGCACCACGCAGGACGTGTCCACCGCGACGACTGGAACGTCCGGCACGCCCCGCCGGAGCCGCTCCGTCCAGCCGACGAGCGGCGGCACGGGCATCCACTCGGTGACCGTCACGGCGCTCCGCGCCGCGAGGCTCTGCAGATGCGGCCCCCGATGGCCCGACCGCTCGACATGGCAGACCACGCGCACATCCGAGCCCGCGAGCTCCGCCGCCATGTCACGCGCACCTTCCAGGATGAACGCGTGGTGACGGTCGGAAGCGAACGGATAGCGCTCGGACACGGCGTGGTAGACGAGGACCGGGAGCCCGAGCGCCGCGGCGGCGGAGCGCGCCACGTCCAGGGCCGGGTTCTCGTGTCCGCGGACCGCCGTGCGCATCCAGTAGAGGACGAACTCGCCTCCTGGCCGGGGTGGCGCCGGAGCGGGATCGGCGAGACGTTCCGCCAGGTGGGCGGGGAGTGCGCGCAGGACGTTCACGTGCGGGGCCCCCGCCGCCGCGGCGCGCGCTTCCGGCTCCCGTGCCGCGCCAGCACGCGCTCCGCCTCACGCCGCGCTTCGTGTGTCCGACGCACGCTCGCGATCCGTTCGCGCGCGGCGGCGTAGGCCTCCGCGTGGTCGACCAGCGGCGCCGGATACTCGCGTCCGATCCGACAGCTCGCTGCGATCTGGACGAGCGGCGGGGTCAGGTGGGGCTCGGCGAGATGCTCGGTCGGAATCCCCTCGAGTTCGGGCACCCAGCGCCGCACGAACACGCCGTTCGGATCCTGGTCCCGGACCTGCTTCGCGGGAGAGTAGATCCGCACCGTGTTGATGCCGGTGACGCCCGCCTGCATCTGGGCCTGGCTGTAGTGGATGCCCGGCTCGAAGTCGACGAACCGCCGCGCGAGCTCGACGCCGACCGGCTGCCACGGCAGGCCGAGGTGATGGCACGCGAACGACACGAGCATCGCGCGCATCCGGAAGTTGATCCAGCCGGTCGCGTCGAGGCAGCGCATGCAGGCGTCGACCATCGGATAGCCGGTCCGTCCCTCGCAGAACGCCGCGAACCGTTCCTCGTCCCAGCCGTCGTCGCGCAGTCCGCGGAACACCGGGTTGAGTTCGTCCTTCTCGAGTGCGGGGTGGTCCTCCAGCTTCTGCATGAAGTGGCAGTGCCAGCGCAGTCGCGATTGGAACGACGCCAGGGACGGGAGCCACGTCGGCGCGAACGTCGCGCCCGCCGCACGCTCGGCCTTGAGCTCGGCGGTGCGTGCGGCTGCGGTCTGGTGGACGCGCCGCATGCTGATCGTGCCGTAGGCGAGGTGCGGGCTGAGGCGGCTGCACCCATCCCAGCCCTCGACGGGGCTCGCCATCGCGGCGCGGTAGTCGACCGAGCGCTCGGCGAGGAACGACCGCAGCACGCGCCATGCCTCCCCCTCGCCCGCGCCCTGCGGCTCGGTGCGCCGCGACGCATCCAACCCGAGCGCGGCGAGCGACGGGATCGGACCGTCCTCGAGCGCCGCGGCTCCGTCGGGCGTCACGATCCGGTCGGGTGCCGACACGCAGGGCTGCGCCATGCGCCGCCCCCAGATCCGCGACCATCCGTCCCGGGTCGCGAGACGGCGCACCACGCCGTTCTGCCACGGTTCGTGCCACGTGACGCCCGACGCAGCGGCCCACGCGGCAACGCGCTTGTCCCGCGCGTAGGTCCAGAGGTTGCCCGTCTCCTCGTGGCTCCAGAGTCCGCTGGCTCCCACCGTCCGCTGGAGGCCGGACAGCACCTCGACCGCATCGCCGACGCGCACGAGGAGCCTCCCTCCGCGCGCGAGCATCTGCGCACGCAGCTCGACGAGACACGCGCGGACGAACGCGGCGTGGCAGGGGTCCGAATCGGGAAGCGCCAGGAACTCGGGCTCGAACACGTAGACGCCGATCGTCGGCCCTGCCCGGCACGCGCCGTCGAGCGCCGCGTGGTCGTCGACGCGAAGGTCCCGTTTGAACCAGACGATCTGCGCTCCCATGGGCCCGTGTTTCGTTCCCGCAACGGCCGCGGATGCCCGCACCGAGGCACGGCGAGGCCGTTCGGGAACGGCGTAACCCCGGGCCAGCCCTGCCCTGCGAAACCGATCCCACGGACGCGACGAGGACGAGACGAGTCCGCTGTTGCCCCACTCCGAATGCACCCCTACACCGGTCCCTCGACATGCAGCAAAGCGCACCCGCCCATCGCGACAGCCAGCAGCGGATCGAACAGCTCGAGGCCCACCTGCGGGCCGAGAACCCGACCCTGCTCGAGGCGGTCCAGGGCTTCCGCCAGCTCGATCAGGTCGCCCAGTCCATGGGGCTGCTGCAGGCCGACGAGTCGTTCGCCCACCAGGTCCCGTGGTGGCCGATGGTCTCGCTGCTCGGCACGTTCTCTTCGGGCAAGTCGAGCTTCGTCAACTGGTACCTGGGACGCCCGCTCCAGCGGACCGGCAACCAGGCGGTCGACGACAAGTTCACCGTCATCTGCCACGCGGCGGGCGAGGAGCCGAAGACGCTGCCCGGCACCGCCCTCGATGCCGACCCCCGCTTCCCGTTCTATCGGATCGGCGACGAGATCGACAAAGTCGCGCCGGGCGAAGGCGCGCACGCCGACCGCTTCCTGCTGCTGAAGACCTGCCCGAGCGACAAGCTCAAGGGCAAGATCCTGATCGACTCGCCGGGGTTCGATGCGGACGCCCAGCGCAACGCGACGCTGCGCCTGACCGACCACCTCGTCCAGCTCTCCGATCTCGTGCTCGTGTTCTTCGACGCGCGCCACCCGGAGCCGGGCGCGATGCGCGACACGCTCGAGCACCTCGTGGCGGCCGTTCGCCGCCGCCCGGACGCCGAGAAGTTCCTCTACATCCTCAACCAGATGGACGCGACCGCGCGCGAGGACAACCCGGAGGAGGTCTTTGCGGCGTGGCAGCGGGCACTCGCCGAGAAGGGGCTGACGGCTGGACGCTTCTACGCGATCTACAACCCCGACCGCGCGATCCCGATCGACGATGCCGAGCAGCGCCAGCGCTACGAGGAGAAGCGCGACGCCGACATGAACGAGATCCTCGACCGCATCGAGCAGGTCGAGGTCGGACGCGCCTACCGCATCGTCGACGCGCTCGAAGGCACGTGCCAGCGCATCCGGGACGAGGCCCTGCCCAAGCTGGAGGATGCGCTCGGACGCTGGCGCCGCATCGTCTGGACGCTCGACCTCGTGATGCTCGGCGCGATCGCCATCGCGCTCGGGATCGCCGGCCTCGAGATCGGCGCCGAGGGCCTGCTCGCCAAGTGGCAGGGCTTCCCGGGGTCGGACTTCGGCCTCGGCCCGGTCGGCATCGAGGTCGCGAAGGGAGCCGTCGTGTTCGGCGTACTCTGGTTCCTGCACTCGCGGATTCGCCTGCTCGCCGCAGGCCTCGTGCGCGGCCGGCTGCAGGTCGAGCCCGAAGACGGGCAGATCCGGCTGCGGATCGCCGACGCGTTCCTCAAGAGCACGGCCCGGTCGACGCTGCGGGCGCGCCCGGTCGGCTGGTCGGCCGCATCGGAGCGGACGCTCCAGTCGGTGCGCGGCGGCACGACGGCGCTGATCCAGAAGCTCAACGATGCGTTCGCCCGTCCGTCGGGGGGCGAGAAGAGCCGGTGACCCGACCCACCTCCATCGGCCGGACGATCCGCGTCCCGGTCATCCTGAGCCTCGTCATCCTCGCCGTCCGCCTGACCGGCGAGCTGCTCGCACTCGATCCCACGTGGTTCGCACGGGAAGCCGGCGGCGGCGGCGCGCTGCTCGGGATCTCGTGGCTGATCCCGGTGTTCGGCTTCCTGTTCGGCTGGCGGCTGACCTCCGAGGGACACGCCCCCGACCGGCCAGGACTGGCGTTCATCCTCAACCTGCTGGGCCTGGCCCTCCTGGTGGCCGGGCTCATCGGAGCGGTCCAGACCCTCGAGCCGGGCATGCTCGGCCCAGCGCTCGGGGCCCTCGGCGTCGTGACCGCCCTCTTCGCCTGGCGGGCCTGGCCCGAGCTGGCCAAGCGCCTCCTCGCCTACGGCCTCGTGGTCCGCGTCGTGGTCGTCGCCATCACGCTGATCGTGTTCCCGATGCAGCTCGGCACGCACTTCGAGGCGGTCGCCCCCTCGTTCGCCGACCAGCCCCGGGACGCCCAGCTGATGGCCCTCTGCATGGCCCAGATCACGTTCTGGATCCCCGGAACCGCCCTCGCCGGGGGCGTCGCAGGCTCGGTGGCGTCGATGATCCGCGGGCGGCGCTCCGACGACGCCCGGGACGCCTGATCCTCGGTCATTCCGGGGAATCGCATCCTCGGGTGTCGCCCCCGCGAAGAGGGCGGCCCGGAGATGCTGATCATGAAGATGTTCCCCCTCGGCGTGGCTCTGGCCGCGGCCCTCCTCGCCCCGGCCCAGGCCCAGTCCCAGCCCCGCAAGAACCTCGTGGAAACGGCCCAGGCGGCCGGGTCCTTCGGCACCCTGCTGGCCGCGGCGGCCGCCGCCGACCTCGCTGGGACGCTGTCCGGGGAGGGCCCGTTCACGGTGTTCGCCCCCACCGACGAGGCCTTCGCCAAGCTCGGCTCGGACACGATCCAGAGCCTCCTGCTTCCGGAGAACAAGGACCGCCTCCGCACCGTCCTGCTCCACCACGTCGTCGCGGGCCGAGTCGACGCGCTGACCGCCCTGGGCGCGAAGACCGCGGAGACCCTCGCCGGCGACTCGATCTCGATCCGTCTCGAAGAGGGCCGCCTGCGCATCGACGACGCCTCCGTCGTCCAGAACGACATCCAGACGTCGAACGGCGTGATCCACGTGCTCGACACGGTGCTCGTCCCCGCCGAGGCCGCGCCCGAGATTCCGACCGAGCCCCGCGCCGCGGCCCGCGCCGCGCTCGAGCGCGCGGTCGAGTTGGGCGCCCCGCGGTTCAACGACGGAGACCCGGCCACCTGCGCCGAGCTCTACGAGCTGGCGCTGGTCGCGATCGCCGGACTCGGGCGCGAACTGCTCGCCGAGGAGACGCTGGAAGAGGTCCTCCTCGCCCGCCGTGAGGCCCTCCAGCTGGAGGACCCGAAGCGCCGCGCATGGCGACTCCGCCGCGGCATCGACGCCGTCTACCTCGACCTCGATCGGCCGGTCGCGACGACGAGCACGGACAAGAAGGTGCAGACCGGACTGCGCCCGGTCGCGAAGACCGGCGCGCGCTGATCCCGCCGGCGATCAGCTGGCGAAGATCCGATCCATCCGCGCGGCGATGTCGCGCAGGCGATCCTCGCCACCGCCAGGGATCTCGGCGGTGAACCAGCCGGAGTAGCCGATCGCGTCGAAGGCCTTCATCACCGCGGGCCAGTCGCAGTCGCCTTCGTGGAGCTCGACGGCGAAGCCCTTCCACAGGCCTTCGTCGTTCTGCTTCTTGCGGCTGTACTCCTTGACGTCGACCTTCAGGATCCGCGGCCCGAGCGCCTCGATCCAGTGCTCGGGCCACGCGAAGCGGACGACGTTGCCGACGTCGAAGTAGGAACCGATCCACGGGCTCTCGAACTCGTCGATGTAGCGGCAGAGCTCGAGCGGGCTCAGCAGGAAGTTGTTCCAGACGTTCTCGAGCGCGATGTGGATCTCGAGCTCGGCGGCCAGCGGCAGCACTTCTCGGATGCACGCGACGGACCGCTCGTAGGCATCCCGGTAGGAGACGCCCTTGCTGACGACGGCCGGCACGAGCAGGGCGCTGGACGCGCCGTAGGCCTTGGCGTCGCGGAGCGCGGTCACCAGCGCTTCGATCCCGGCGCGCCGCACGGCCTCGTCGGGATGGGACAGCGGCTTGGACCAGTGCACGGAGTCGACGACGCCGTGGATGGCGAGTCCGGACGCGTCGCGCGCATCGAGGACCTCCGCACGGTCCAGCCCGTTCGGCGAGTCGAGCTCGACGCCATCGAAGCCGAGCTTCTTCAGCAGCGTGAACTTCTCGAGCAGCGTCCCGCTGCCGCCGACCATGCCGAGCTTGACGGCCTTCTTGCACGGGCGCCCGGTGACGCCCGTCGGCATGCCGAGGGACGAGGGCAGGGCGATCGGCGAGCTGGCGGCAACGGCGGCCGCCTTCAGGAAACTGCGGCGTGAACAGGGCATGGGGTCGCTGTGGCAGGGAAACGGATCAGCGCGTCAGTCGTCGAGGGCCTTCGGACGCCAGACGCCACGCACGACGGGGACGGACATCAGCGCGAGGTCGTCCCAGGACTCGATGTCGAACCGGAGCGCTGCGAGCGCGGCGGTCGGGAACGGCTCGTGCTCGCCGGTGAACTGGGCGACGAGGTCCTCGAGACCTGGATTGTGCGCGACGATCAGGAGCCGCCGCGCGTCACCTCCCCGCCGCCGCGCCACGTCGACGAGGGTCCCGGGTGGCGCGAGGTAGAGGTCCTCGCAGACGGCGATGTCGTCGATCCCACACGCCTCGGCGACGAGCTCGGCCGTGCGCCGCGCCCGCGCGGCGGTCGACGCGACGATCCGATCCGGGATCAGGTCCTGCTCCACCAGCAGCCGCCCCATCCGCGGGGCTGCCCGCTCGCCGCGCGCGTTGAGGACGCGGTCGTGGTCACGGACGCCCGCAGCGTCCCAGGAGGACTTCGCGTGACGCAGGAGGAGCAGCTCGCGCACGGCGGACCTCAGACCGCTCCACGGCGATCGCGGAAGACGGCCACGAAGACCAGCAGGACCGCTCCCGCGAACAGCGCGGGATACCACCAGAACTGTCCCCAATCGACGAGCTCGGCCCCCGCCTCGGACGTGGTGGTGAACTCGCTCTTCAGATCGGTCGCCAGCTTGGCACCCAAGCCAAGACCGAGCCCCTGCGTCATCAGGACGAGGAAGCCCTGGGCCTGACCACGCAGCTCACGCGACGCGAACTTGTCGACGTAGATCTGCCCGGTGACGAAGAAGAAGTCGTAGCAGATGCCGTGCAGCAGGATGCCGCCGAGGACCATCCACTGGACCTGGTCGTCGGCCGCCATCGAGAACATGCCGTAGCGGATCACCCACGCGAGCATGCCGACCGCCAGCATCCACTTGACGCCGAGCCGCGCGAAGAAGAGCGGCATCGCCAGCATGAAGAGGACCTCGGACCACTGGCCGAACGACATCGTGAAGCCCGGCGCCTCGAAACCCGTCGCCGACACGAAGAGTGGCGCGTAGGCGTAGTAGGCGGCCAGCGGGATACAGACCAGGAACGACGCGACCATGAAGACCGCGAACGACGGGTCCTTCATCAGCGCCATGGAGCGCAGGCCCAGCAGATCGCCGATCGAGGCGGACTGCCCCTTGGCGGGCGGCGGCGTGTGCGGGAGCGTCAGGCTGAACGCCGCGAGCAGGACCGAAGCACCACCCGCGACCTGGAACTGCAGGCTGTCTTCGTCCGCGCGGAGCCACTTGCTGACCACGACGCCGGCCACGATCCAGCCGAGCGTGCCGAACACACGGATGACCGGGAACTGCTTCTCCTGGTTCGTGATGCTGTGGAACGCGACGGTGTTCGACAGGCCCAGCGTCGGCATGTAGCAGAGCATGTAGACCAGGAGCAGCCACCCGAACGTGTCGGACGGGGTTCCGTCCCCGGCGACGGTCGGCAGCGTGAACATCACGATGCCACCGAGCAGGTGCATGGTTGCGAGCACGCGTTCCGACGCGAAGAACCGGTCGGCGATCATCCCGAGGAACAGCGGGGATGCGACCGCAGCGATCGGACCGACCTGGTAGGCCCAGCCGACATCGGCGTCGGCCCAGCCGACCGCCTTGATGAAGTTGCCGACCGTCATATACCAGCTCCCCCAGATGAAGAACTGGAGGAACATCATCACGGACAGCCGTGAGCCCACGGCGCGCTCTTGGGATTGCATCGGGCCCCATGATGCCGGTCCGGCTCGGCCCGGCCAAACGCCCTGAGCCGGTTTGCGTCAGACGGATGGAGCGAGAGCCGGGGTCAGCGCGGTGCCGCGAGGACGCCCGCGTCGACGAGACCGGCCACGAGTCTCTGCAGCACGCGGTCGTGCCCGAGTCGGGTCAGCAGCCCGATCCGACGATCGGCGAGCACCGGCACGCCGGGCTCGGTCGCGGGCGTGGCATCGATCCACGGCACGCCGGCAGCCTCGGCCCACGCGCGACGCGAGGAAGCCCCTCCCAGGTCGACCAGAACGGGCCGCGCACCCTGCTCGCGGCAGGCCGCCACGGCTTCCTCGAAGCGCGCCCGGGCCGACTCGGCGGCGAGCGGTGGAGGTGCGGAGGCCACGTCGGCGTGCTGCTCCCCCCCCACGACGCGATCGAGCTCCCAGAGCCACGGCCAGACCCGGCGCATGAATCCCGGCTGCTCCACGCCCGCCGCACCGATCGAACGGAGCAGCTCTCCGGGCGCTCCCTCGACCGTCGGCCCGCAGAACAGCACGACGTCGGGCGCGAACCCGGGCAGCCAGTGTGCGCGCAGCGCCGACGGCTCGGGCGCCTCGGCAAACGCGTGCGCGCCGTTCGCGACGACCACGGGCCGCAGGTCCGCCGCACGCTCACGACCGAGCCGCTGCGCGAACGTCAGGGCGTCGGCCACACCGATCCCGAGCGTCGCACCATCGCCGAGCACCAGGATGCGCAGCGCGTCGTCGGGCGCTTTGCCAGCTTCGTCGCCGACACGCTGCCCGAGGGCTCCGGTCCGCAGCTGGAAACCCTGGAGCCCCAGGACGAGGTCGGGAGCGTGGGCCAGGCCGGTCGCCCGCCCGAACTCCTGCATCGAGGCCCGCATGCGCCGCGCGTCGGCCTGCGGCCGGAGCGAGAGCGGCGAGGCGAGCGTCCCGACCGTCCAGTCGAGCAGGAACGTCGACAGGATCAGACCGAGGCCCGCGAGCGCGAGGAGGCGCTTCCGCTTCACGCGCTCGCCTTCTCGGTCACTGCGGCGGCCGCCGCCCTGTCCCGGTACCAGGCGAGCGCGCCCGCGGCGACGACGACCAGCTGCGTGACGTAGAAGACCGTCAGCCAGAACTTGGTGCCGGCCTGGAACCCGTAGCTGTGGAGGCCGACCCCCATCAGGTTCACGCCGAACCAGGAGAACGCGATGACGATGTTGCCGAGCACCGCGAGCATCGCGATGCCGTAGTCGCGCCAGAAGCCGCCGAGACGCCCGTGCAGGATCAGCAGCTGCCAGAGCACGATCATCAGGGCGCCGTTCTCCTTCGGGTCCCAGCCCCAGAACCGACCCCACGAGTCGTTGGCCCAGATCCCGCCCAGGATCGTGCCCACGGTCGCGAACACGACGGCGAAGCACAGCACGCCGTACGTCATGCGCCCGACGTTCCGGTAGAAGGAGTAGCTCCCCTTCTTCCAGCCGAGCAGCTTGCCGAGCAGGTAGATGTGCGCGATGAAGCCGGCGAGCAGGCCGCCCGCGTAGCCGATCGTCACCGACGTCACGTGCGTCGCGAGCCAGAAGTTGGTGCGCAGCACCGCCTGGAGTTCGACGAGCGTGTCCCGCTGTTCGAGCAGCTCGAACGCACCGGCGACGAACATGCCGAGCGCGCCGACGAAGGCGCCGAGCGACAGCGCGATCCGCCGCTTGTTGATCGCTTCGGCGACGAGCGCGACGAGCACCGCCGTGGCGGTGATGAACACGATCGTCTCGTACAGCGTCGACACCGGCGGACGCGACAGCAGGATGCAGCGCACCGTCAGACCGGCAACGACGAGGCCCGCGGCCAGCACCGAGGTCGCCCAACCGCCGAGGTAGAGCAGCTTCATCTGCGGACGGAGCCAGCCGAACGCGCAGAGCAGGAAGCCCAGCACGAAGATCTGGAGGGCTCGGTAGAAGTAGTCCGCCTCGTGGTAGGAGACCTCGAGGTCGATCTTGTCGCCTTCGCCGCGACGGTCCGCCATCTGCCGGACGTGGGCCACGAAGTCCTGACCCGCGCGGGACAGGGCCCCCTGGTTACCGGTCGCGTCGATCAAGCTCTCGAGCTTGGCGATCGCCGCGAGCTGGGCCGCGTGGGCCTCGGCACCGTCCGCACGGATCTCATCGAAGACGCCGCTGAAGTCGAGCCACGTCTCCGTCTCCAGGTCCGCCGGCGGCAGCCACGCAACCGCGCTGCTCCCCTGGGCCATCCGCAGCTGCCGGCCGAGGAAGTCGGCGAGCGCCGTGTATTCCGCAGCCTGCACGGCGTCGCCGTTGGCGGCGCCGCTCGCGTCCAGCGCGCGGAACGCCGCGATCAGCCGATCGGCCTGCGCAGCCGCCACCGAGAAGCGCACGCCGTCCACGTCGCCGAACGCCTCGCGGAGCAGCTTGCTGTCACCGACCCCGAAGCGGGCGCGCGCCACGTCGCAGACGCGCTGCAGGCCCTGGTACTCGGC
>JBEAPQ010000384.1:0-6976 GCA_041164325.1 Planctomycetota bacterium
ACGCCGGGGCACGAGGGCATGGACTGCGCGCAGTGCCACGAGCGCGCCGAGGGCACGCTGCGCCAGCAGCTCCAGGCGACGGTGCAGCACGCTCTCGGCATGCGGAAGACCAGCGCCGACATCGGGCACCGCCCCGTCGACGATCGTGCCTGCATCGAGTGCCACGATCGCCCGAACGACCGGCACCCGACCGTCCGCTTCCGCGAGGCACGCTTCGCGCTGGCACGCGCCGAACGTCCCGTCCACCGCTGCACAGGATGCCACCTCGAGCACCAGGGCGTGCGCGTGACGGCCCCCGGCACGGTCTGCCAGACCTGCCACGGTGATCTCGAGGTGCGCGAGGACAGGGTCCGGCCGACGCACGCCGCGCTGATCGCGGACGAGAACTGGTCGACGTGCCTGCAGTGCCACGACTTCCACGGCAACCACACGCACGTGGTCGCCGAAACGCTCCAGGACGCGTTTCCGCTCGCGGACGTCCAGCAGCACCTCGGCCGCGGCCGTCGCGCCTACGGACCGGTCACACACGAGGCCCGCACCGAGAACGAACGATGACTCCTTCCTCCCTGATCGCCCCC
Source organism: Planctomycetota bacterium (assembly GCA_041164325.1). Lineage (GTDB taxonomy): Bacteria > Planctomycetota > UBA1135 > UBA1135 > UBA2386 > JAQCBR01. The sequence continues at coordinate 579 of JBEAPQ010000384.1, forward strand.
CTCGGCCTGGGCGTCGTCGGTGTCTACCTGTTCGCGACTGCTCCCGCTCCGCTCCCGGACGGCCGCGAAGCCACGAGCACGATCCCGGTCGAGCGCGTCCTGACGATGCTCGCCCACGAGAACGACGTCGCGCGCACGCTGTACACGAAGGAGATCGTCGGGCAGGCCAAGCCGCGCGGCGTCGAGTTCCGCGAGGACTGGCGCGAGCCGGACGTCCACGCCGGGCCCCTGCCGGCGCTGTTCCTGCGCGCGTCGGCCGAGCGCGTGGCGCGCTCCGAGCATCCGCTCGGGCTGTTCCTCGGGTCCGACATGCCGATCGAGGCGTCCAACCGATTCGATGCGCGGCAGATGGAAGTCTTCGAGGAGGTGCGCGCGAGCCGCGAGCCGCGGTTCTTCGTCGACGAGCGGACCGGGCTGCACACCGCGATGTTCCCGGACTTCGCCGGAGCGCCAGCCTGCGTCAGCTGCCACAACGAGCACCCGAACTCCCCCAAGATCGACTGGGCGTTGGGCGACGTGATGGGGGCGACGACGTGGACGTGGCCCGATGCGGACGTGCCGACCGAGACTGCGCTGGCTCTCGTCGACACGCTGCGCGGCGCGTTCCGTGACACTTACCAGGAGTTCCTGGATGACGTCGGCGTGCTCGCGGGCGCACCTGCGGTGGGGGATGTCTGGCCGCGTGACGCGTTCGCGCTGCCGAGTGCCGGCGTCTTCATGCAGAGCGCGGCGGACGCGGCGTCCCCGACTTCGCTCGGACTCCTGCTGGGCGGTGCTCGATAGCGAGCGCTGGTCGGTGCCCGGTATCTTCGCGACGATGCGACCCGCGATCGTCCTGTCCCTCGCTGCTCTTCTGCTGGCGAGCTGTGCCGCGCCGGAGCCGACCAAGGTTCGACTCGCCGGTGCCAGCCCGTCGAGCGGACCCTACTCGCCGGGCGTCGACCTCGGTGACCTCGTGTTCCTCGCAGGACAGATCGGGGTCGAGCCGTCGACGCGGCAGCTCGTTCCCGGCGGGATCGAAGCCGAAACGCACCAGGTCATGGCCAATCTGGGGGCCCTTCTGGCCGAGGCTGGCCTCGGCTACGGGGACGTCGTGAAGACCAGCGTCTTCCTCGCCGACGTGACCGACTTCGACACCATGAACCGGATCTATCGCAGCTACTTCCCGTCGGACGCCATCCTGCCAGCTCGGACGACGGTGCAGGTTGCCGCGATCCCGCGCGGCGCGCGGGTGGAGATCGACTTCATCGCGGCGCGGCGGTGAGTCCGGCCGCACCCGGGAGGTCGTCCAATCTTCGTCCACTTGCGCTGTCGGTCCAGGCGCCAGCGGATGCTCCGAATCATGCCTCGCATCCTGCTGGTCGAAGACGAGCCTGACCTCGCGCGGAACCTCGCGGACTTCCTCGGAGAGGCGCACGAGGTCGACGTCGTCGGTGACGGAGAGACCGGGCTGCGCGTTGCGCTGGAAGAGCGTCACGACCTCGCGATCCTCGACCTGGGGCTCCCGCGGCTCGATGGACTCACGCTCTGTCGAGAGGTCCGTGCGGTGCTCGGTCAGAAGCTGGCCGTGCTGATGCTGACGGCTCGAGACACGCTCGAAGACAAGATCGCGGGGTTCGAGGCTGGCGCAGACGACTACCTCGTGAAGCCGTTCGCCCTTCAGGAGCTGGAGGCACGGGTCGGCGCATTGCTGCGGCGGGGATCGGTCTCCGGACCAGCGGTCGATGCAAAGGTCCTTCGGGTGTCTGACCTGGAGTTCGATGTCGGTCGCTGTGCGATTCGGCGTGGTGACCGCCCGGTCACCCTCCACCGCATGGGCATGCGCATCCTTGCAGTCCTGATGCGAGCGTCTCCGAACGTGGTCCGACGTGAGGATCTGGAGCAGCAGGTCTGGGGTCGGCACCGAGTCAGTGAGAGCGTGGTGCGCACCCATCTGTGGCAGCTGCGGCGTGCGATCTTCGACACGGAATCCGTCGAGCCCCTCGTCCACACCGTGCACGGGATCGGGTATCGGATCGGTCGCCCGGAAGCGCCCGCGGGAGACCGCGCATGAAGCGCGCGACCGCCGGAGTTGGCGCGCAGCCGCTGCTCCGTCGGCGGCTGACATGGGCGTTCCTGGCCTTCGGGACGACCCTCGCCGTGACGTTCCTGGTCGTCGTTCCACAGCTTCTGTTCCTGACCGAGGACCGGGTCTTCGAGCGAACGATCGGTGTGGAACTCACGCGCTTGCGCGCGACCGCAGTCGAGGACAGGGGAAGCCTGCGACTGCCGGTCGGTATGTCGTGGGTCGCGGGCGAGGCCGTACCCGCCCACCTCGCGTCGCACCTCGTCGAACTCGAGGATGGGGTCCACGAGTTGCTCGACGTTGCGGTTCCCGGAACGCCCCGGCGCGCTTCGGACTTCATGGTCGGGGTGCTGGACGAACGCGGGGCACGTTCCTACTTGCTCTATGACGTCGGACTGCTCGAGGCATTCGATGAACGGGATCTCGACGGGCTGACCGTCCAGATCGTCCTGGCTGGCATCGTGCTGGCGGTGGCGGGAACCGTGGCCAGCCTCTGGTGGACCCGCAGCGTCTCACGCTCGCTCGGCGTCCTGCAGCGGATCTGCACAGCAGACTCCGACGCAGAGGCCGGGCGACTGCTGGGTGCCCTCGGACGCGATGAGACGGGTTCCATCGCGCGGGGATTCTGGCAGGCTCGATCCGAGCTCGCACGAGCTCTGGCGAGGGAACGGCGCTTCACCCGGGACGCGAGCCACGAACTCCGCACGCCGGCTGCGATTCTGAAGGGCGCCCTCGAACTCCTGGATCGCCGGCTCTCCGACGCCGATCCCCGGACGCGGGAGGTTCTGGGGCGAGCCCATGCGGCTCGGCAACGGCTGGAGGACTTGATCGTCGCGTTCCTCTGGCTGGCGCGGAGTGAGACGGGCGCTCCCGATCCCGAGTGCTGCGACGTCGGCGATTCGGTTCGGCGGGTCGTTGCGGAGTGTGGGCTCGCCATGGGGCTGCCGGTCGACGAGTTGGGTCTCGAACTCCAGATCGGCGCGGCTGAGCCGGTCGCCGCGCCTTCTGGAGTGATCGATGTCGTGGTCCGGAACCTCCTCCAGAACGCGCTGCGTGATCGCGATCCGGGAGGGATCGTCCACGTGAGCCTGGGTGGAGGGCGTTTGATCGTGGCGAATCCGACCACGGCGTCGGGGCGGGGAGGCCTCGGCGCGCACTCCGGCGAGAGACACGGCTTCGGGCTCTCGATCGTGGGCGATCTCTGCGCGCGCTTCGGATGGGAGTTCCAGGTGCGTCCGGAGGCGGCCCACTTCGAGGTCGTGGTCGACTTCGGCCGAGGCATGCCTCACTGACGCAGCAGCGGTAGACGAAGAACGGACGCAGATTGGACGATGGCTGCACATCCCCTGCCGCCCCGCGGAGCGAAACTGGGGTTCGCGCCGCGTGGCGCCCACACACGATTCTCTTTGGCGAAAGACATGCCCCGATCGACCTCCTCTCGGCCGTTCTGCATCGCGGGACGGGTGCTCTTCTCGTTGGCCCTCACAGGCTGCGCGACGTCTCGACCTTCCCTCGATGTCCGGAATGACGAAGGCGGCTTCGTTCCGGCCGCGCGGTCTGCATCGATGCAGGCGGAGTCGGACCGTGCGGGTCCGTACGTTCGCGTGGATGCGGGGCTCGGCTTCCTGGCGGACACAGCGGTCGAGCGCACGAACGCGCTCGGGAGCACGAGCCGGGGCGACGGGGCGTTCTCGCCCGGATGGCTCACCGGCGCGGCGCTCGGCTACCGGTTCGACGACCGCTGGTCGGCGGACGTCGAGTTCACCTACCGGACCAACGACATCGATGAACTCAGCGCGTCGGGAGCTGGCGGCCTGGCCGCGCGGGAGGGCGACTTCGCCTCCGCTGCGCTCATGGTCAACGGGCGCTACCACTTCGAGAGCGAGGGAGCACTTCGACCCTTCGTCGGTCTTGGTCTCGGCGTCATCGAGGAGATCGACATCGACCTCGAACTCGGGGGCGCCGAGAACAGCTACTCGGACTCAGGGTTCGGGATCCAGGCGATGCTCGGGCTGGACTACCAGTTCGCCGACAGCTGGTCACTCTCGGGTGAGCTCCGCTACTTCCGCGCCTTCGACTTCGAGGGCACGGGAGAGGGCCTCAGCGCAGGTGGAACCGCGCGGGCCGACTACGACCACCTGGGTCTGCTGCTCGGCCTGACCTACCGCTTCTGACCGTCGCAGCCGGCGGTGGACGCGCCTCACCCGAGGCACCGCAGCCGGGACGCAGATGCGTTGAGGCTGGATGCGATCCATCGGAGGTGTGACCAAATCAGCCTACAGCCTCCGAGTTGCTTGCTTGGCGGCCGCTCCGCGGCCGCGGGAGAGGCCGTGACTCAATAAAGTCACAGCCTCTCACTGCCCCTTGCGCAACTCGGCCAGCTTCTTGCGCGCCTCGGCCGGCGTCATGTCGCCGCGCTCCACGGCGGCGCGCAGCCGCTTCTCGACCTGGGCCATGTCGAGCTTCGGCTTGGTCGGGGCGGGCGGCGTCGCGGGTTGGGTGACCTTCGGCCGCGGCTCGCCGGCGGGCTTCGCATCCCCGAACAGCTTGGTGCGCGCGTCGCGGAGCTTCTGGCGGGCGTCTTCTGGGGACAGCGAGCCGTTCTCGACGGCGGACTTCACGCGGCGCTCCATCTGGAGGTAGCGCTCCTTCTTCGCGGCCTCGTCGAGCTGGGTGCCAGAGCCCGGGTCGGCCGCGGGAGCGCGGTCCGTCTTGGCGCGTGTTGCGGGTGCGCGATCGGTCGCCGGCGCACGATCCTTGGCCGGTGCCCGGTCCGTCTGAGCGCCCATCTGCTTGCGCAGCTCCTGCATCTTGGCGCGGGCGTCCTCAGGGCTCATGTCGCCGCGTTCGACGGCCGCGCGCAGGCGTTCCTTCGCCTGGGCGAGACGTGCTTCGGGCGCGGGAGCCGGGCGGTCGGCGGTGGCAGGTTTCGGGGTCGACGTGCGGCGCAGGGCATCGAGCATCGCACGCGCCTGCTCCGGCGTGATCTCGCCGGCCTGGGCAGCCGCGCGGAGCCGCTTGGAGATCGCGTCGAAGTCCTGGGCGTGGGCCGCGCCTGCCGGCAACAGCGTTGCGCCGAGGAGCACGGTCAGGGACAGGACCCAGCGGGGGGTCCGGGACTTGCGCAGGTTGAGCGTCATGCGGGTTCTCGCTTCGGGGGTTGGGGGCTCCAGCGCCTCGCTGGAAGGGGCAGCCGCGAGGATGCTACGGGCTCGGGAGCGTTCCGGGTCGGTGGGCCATGTCCCATTCCCACCCCCTCGCCCACCTTTCTGGTCCTGTGACCAAATCGATCGCCAGGCGACGAACCGCCTACCCGGCGGCGGCCCCGCGGCCGCGGGCCCGAGCGTGACGGTCTCTCGCCACGCATGGGCTCTTCTTGTCACGGCTGGATCGTGAAGGTCAGTCCGGACGACGACGACCAGCCGATGGTCGACGGCTGGCACGACGGAGGGTTCCACGGCCACAGGGCCTGGGTGTGGACTCGGGTCCCGACCAGCGCCGGCGAGCCTGGGATCGGGAGCGTGGACTTGCCGGTGCCCGTGGCGTCCGCGGGCATCGGCGCGAGGAGCAGCAGCGGATTCCCGAACTGCACGTGGAGCTGGAGTCCCACGCCGAAGGGGTCGCTCCCGGTCAGGTCGGGTGCCAGCGCCAAGGCGAGGAGTCCGAGCGTGGAGGGCGGCGCGTTGCTGCAGAGCAGGTCGAACGCGGGACTGCCCCGGACGGGGCTGCAGCCCGCCGTCAGCACGTGCGGGCCCGCGCAGCCGGACGTGCCGACGCCGAACACCGTGATGCCGGCCATCTGCGGCGTGGTCGGCACGATGCGGTAGACCTCGCCGGAGATCGCGCAGAGATAGAGCTCGCCAGCAGCATCTTCTCCGAACCCCGAGACCGACCCCAGGGTGTGCGGGCTCGGCGCGACGAGTTCGGCGGTTCGTTCGATCAGCTGCGTGACGCTGCGGCCGTTGTGCTGGAGCGACCAGATCTGGCCGGTCATGTAGTCGGCGAAGAAGTAGCTGCCGCGCAGGTCGGGGATCGCGCAGCCCCGGTAGGCGTAGCCACCGATCACGGCCTGGTTCGCGGGCGGATCGTACTCATGCAGCGGCGCCGTCAGCTGCGGGTCGCTGCACGAGCACGACGTGCTGGTCGTGTTGCAGAACGTCCCCGCCATGCAGGGCCAGCCATAGTTGCGGCCGCCCGTGGCACCAGCCAGCTCCAGGTCGATCTCCTCGCGCTGCCCACCGACGTCGGCGATCCAGTAATCGCCGGTCAGGCGATCGAACGTGCATCGCCACGGATTGCGCAGGCCCGTGGCCCAGATCTCGGGGAGCGCCCC
>JBEAPQ010000385.1:0-4435 GCA_041164325.1 Planctomycetota bacterium
CGACCTCGACGCGGACGAAACCGTCCCCGTCGGTCGCCGCCCCGAGCTCCCGCTGACCCCGCGCGCGCGATCGGCATGGCGACTTCTTGGTCATCGCCGGTCTCGGTGCGGATGATCACCACCCATGGCCACGCGTCGTTTCGGCACCCTTGTCCGCCACTTGCGCGAAGATGCCGCGACGGCGACGGAACTCGCACAGAGACTCGACGACGAGCTCCTGATCCACCTCACGGCAGCGCTCCACGAGGAAACGCGACGACGTGCGATGGAGTCCGGCGATCAGGACGCGGTCATCGCCCACGCGTTCGAACTCGGCTTCGGCCGGGATGGTCTCGCCGTCCAGCCTTGGGTCGAGGCGGGTTTCGTCGTCTGCCCCGGCGGGATGGTCGCCAAGAACCGAGCCAGCCACCGCTGCCAGTTCGTCTCGGTCGACGACACCTGGATCTGGGAGAGCCCGCACCTGCTCCGTGAGGACAAGCGTTCCACCCCCGGTGCCGAGGACGGCTTCCGCGCCGTCGCGCTGCTCCCGCTGACCGAGGGTCTCGCGCTCGACGCGGTCCGCGCGCGCATGCGACAGGGCCAGCACCAGGTCGAGCGCGTCGTCAGCTACGAGATCCGCAAGGGCCGGCTGGTCGAGGTCGCGCAGCGAGAAGTGTCCGCCGCGCGCGGAGGACACTGACAGCCCGGGAGCGAGCCTCACCGCCCGAGGCGAGCGAGCAGCGCAGGCGTGAGGCCCAGACCGCCCGGGAAACCCGTGACGGCACCCTGCAGTACGAGCCGAGCGCGGAGCAGGGCCGGGTCGTTCGGCAGCGGGATCGGCAACGCCGGCGACGTGCCGGACGCGTCGAGCGGGCCGAGCAGCAGCGTCGCCAGGGTATCCGGGTAGAGGGTGCAGCCGGCGAGGCCGAGCGTTCCGAGGTCGACGGGCGTCGCCTTCCCGAAGCCGACGAGCAGTTGTGCGACGGCCGCGGGCGGCCCGCCCCTGACCGAGACCTGCATCGCCGGACCGCCGAGGACGGGGGGCGCTGAGGCAGCGAGCGTCGCTTGGGTGCGGCAGCCGCGGCCAACCTCGTCGAAGCCTGCCGGCGTGGTCACCGGCGCGAAGCCGATCCCGTCGTACCAGGTCCGCGTCGTCGAGCCCTGTCCGGTCGCGAGGTCGTCGAGGAAGACGTCGATGGACCCGCCAGCCGGCACGTCGACGCGTCCGAGGTGTGCCTTGTAGAGCCGCACCGTGCTGCCGGTCAGCGTGACGGGACCCGCGAAGTCCGCCGCATCCGCGGATTCGACCGCGAACTTCTCGAAGGTCCGGAGCGCCGTGTTGTCGAAGCCCGCCTGGACGAGCCACTGGCCGGAGTTCGACCAGAAGAACGCGAAGACGTCGTAGGCGCCCGGCGGAGTCGGCACCCGCGTGCGGATCATCGGCACGTCTTCGCTCCCCTGCTCGTCCGACGTGAACACCGTGCCGCCGTTGCCGAAGCCCGTGCGCTCGTGCCACAGACCGTCGACCGGCCCGAGTCCGGCCGCCGGACCGGTTGCGCCCAACGGCGCGCCGTTGACCAACGTCGTGTTGGACCGCGTTGCGTCGACGTAGGTGATCGGGCCCGATTCCGTCTCCGGCGCATCGACCACGCCGACGACCGCCGTGTCGTAGCTCGTGTAGGTCGAGTAGACGCCGCGGAACCAGATCAGAGCCGTTCGCCCCGCAGACCACGCGGGCACGATCGGCCGCAGGTTGTCGACGGTCGAGTCTTCGGTGACAGGCGTCCAGGTCCAAGTCGCGCCCTGGTCACGCGTGCGTCCGTCGAAGATCTCGTAGCGGGCAAGCGCAGCCCCGGATCGCGGATCGACGCGGGTCGAAACGAAGATCCGGTCCGGCTCGTCCGGGTGCAGCGCACCGAGACCCGTGTAGTCGTTCTCGGCCGCGTAGAGGTAGCCGCCCATCCCGCAGACTTCGTGGACGCTCCATTGCGCGCCGTCGAAGCGCCCGAAGAACAGCCGATGATCCGTGTCCCGATCGAGGGCCCGCGCCGTGAACAGCGCGCGGACCACGCCGCCGTCGTCGGCTTCGATGTCCACCGTCCATGCACGACGCATCACCACGCCCCCGAACGGCGTGCCGGCCGTGAAGACCCGCGTCAGCGCCGTCGGCCGCTGTCCGGACGCGTCGAGCACGTTCCCATCGATGACGTTGCCGAAGCTGTCGTGGAGCGCGCCGTCCTCGACGTAGCCGTGGTAGATCGAGTTGTCGAAGTTGCGCGGGTGCCGTTCGGTCGTGAGCACGTGCACGCGGGTCGACCCGTCGTTCGCGTACTTCACGTAGGGCCGGTCCGAGGTCCCGCCCTCGGTCACGAGCTTGCCGCTGCCGGTGAACGTCGTGCCGAGGTCGCGTGAGACCATGACGTTCGGGTCCCAGTTGGCAGCGCGCACGAAGTTGTAGGTGACCCCACGCCCCTGGTCGGCGTCCGGCAGGTAGTGGAGGTTCGAGTAGCTCATCGCGACCGGGTGCGTGAAGCTCCGCTCGGGCTCCCAGGCCGTCGGGTCGCCGGGGCGCGTCGACACGCGCCAGCGCGACAGGCGCGGTGCGGTCCCGGAGCCGCCGTGCATTCCGTACATCGCGAGGTAGCGACCGTCCGGCCGGACCATCAGCGCCGGCGAGTTGTGGTCGTCGCCCTGGAGCCGGTCACGCAGCTCGAAGCTCGTCACGCGACCGGTCCGCAGGTCGAGGGCCGCGACGTCGATGTCGCCACCGCGCGCCGACCCGCCGAAGCCAGAGTCGTCGGCGCAGGAGCCAACGAGGATCTGGCCGCCGAGCGGGTCAACGATGGCACGTTCGTCCTCGAACCACGACCACGCGCCGTTGTCGAGGAAGGTCACGAGGTGGCCCCGGACCGCGTCCTGGCCGTGGAGCACCGATGCCGAACAAGCCGCTGCGAGGAGAAGGGGGAACGGGAGGATCGAGGCCATCGTGTTGGAAGCGGAGGGCTTCTCGGCCCTCGGGAACCAATCTGGTCAGACCGGATATTCCCGACTTCGAGAGGGTTCTTTCGATAGGCTATCCCGGCTCGATGGTCTCGGGCAGGGCCAGCAGCCTGGCGGAGAGGATCGCTGGTTCCGGTTCACTTGGGTCTCGAGGGAATCCCCCTGGCCCGTCCTGTTCTCCGCGCTGTTGCACCCGACCGGGTCTGGAGACCCCCCTCCCAGAGATGCTTCGCTCCTCCCTGCTCGCCGCTGCGGCCCTCGCCGCGTCCCTGACCGCCCAGGCCACCTACGTCGATGCCGTCGCGGGCGGCAACACGACGCTCGCCGACGGCTCGCCGTTCACGCCCGTCCTCGGATCGCCCGTCGGGACCGACAACCTGTGGACCGAGCGCGTCTTCGCGAACGGCGGGACGATCTACGAATCCAACGGTCAGGCCGGCACCGGCGAAGACGCGCCGATGCTCAAGACGACGATCAACGGCCTGATCCCAGGGATCGGCTACGTGATCTACGGCTACTTCTGGGGCGTCGACAACGCGACGTGGCGCGGGCGCGCGCTCCCGTCGGACACGCAGCCGACGCCCGAGATCCCCGGCTACAACACGCGGCACTTCACCGGCTCGGCCTTTGCGCCGATGCGCCCGCTCGCCGCCGGCACCCCACTCGGAACGGCCGGCTACCCGAGCCTGGAGCTGGCCCGGGACGCGGCCAACTTCGAGTCGTCGGGCCACTTCACGAACCAGGTCCTGCTCCAGGAAGGCAACCGCTGGCTCCACCAGGTCTTCCTCGGGGTGCACCAGGCCAACGGCACCGGCGAGATCGACGTCTACATCGACGACCTCGCGTTCACGAGCAACGCGAACCGGACCTGGTACGACGGCGTCGGCTACGAGCTCGCCCCGTTCCACTTCGGACTCGGCTGCGGTGCGCCCGCCGCCCCGGAGATCGGCTACACCGGCGTGCCCGTCATCAACGACGACTTCGCGCTGACGCTGTCCGGCGCCAACGCCAACGCCGCTGCTTCGCTGCTGATCGGCACCAGCAACACGCTGTGGAACGGCGCGCCGCTGCCGTTCGACCTCGCGCCGATCGGCTTCCCGACGGGCTGCTCGCTGAACATCTCGATCGACGCATCGGTGCCGGCTCTGACCGACGCGACCGGCAACGCGACGATCCCGCTGCCGCTGGTCGGCGACTTCTCGGCAACGCTCTACTGGCAGTGGATCGTCATCGGCCCCGGCGCCTCCTTCGAGGTCACCGACGGCCTGCTGACCAGCGTTCACCGCTGAGGCTGGGGGCTGACGGGCTGTGTGCGCCCGGCTCACCAGGGCAGGAAGCGCACGGCTTCGAACTCGGCCGCACACGCGTCGCTGAACAAGCCGGGCGGCCCGGCCAGGAGCTCGGGCTCGACCCGGTGCAAGAGCGCCGGGTGCCCGTCGACCTCGACGCGGACGAG
>JBEAPQ010000386.1:0-4436 GCA_041164325.1 Planctomycetota bacterium
TCTAAGCGGGAAGCCAACTTCAAGACGAGCCATCCCATGAGACGCGTGGAAGACTACCACGTTGATAGGCCGGCGGTGTAAGCATCGTAAGATGTTCAGCCTACCGGTACTAACCAGTCGAACGGCTTGACCACATTCTCACCCGTGATCGCCACGGACGCTTTCGCTCACACCCCATTGCCTTTCTCCCAAGGCGCCTGCTCGCAGGACCTGAGAGAACAGCAAGGATATTTCCGGTGCCCATACCCTGTTGGAAACACCTGTTCCCATACCGAACACAGCAGTTAAGCAACAGGGGCCGATGATAGTCGCAAGGCGAAAGTAGGTCAGTGCCGGGTTCATATACGAAAGGGCGGCCGCACATCGTGCGGTCGCCCTTTCTTCGTTACGGGCTCCTGCGCCTTCGGCTCGAGAGTGCACCCTGGCGGAGCTCCTCCTGGATCGCGGCACGGGCTGGGAGCCGAGCGGGTCACCGTTCCGGATCGCCGTGCCGGGCGAGCGATGGCCGAGCCGCTGCTCGAGGCTGCGGAAATGCGAACCCTGCGGTCGGGCGGGTCAGCGATCCGGTGATCCGTGCCCGGCGGACACGCGGGGGATGGCTCGGGCACTTGCCTCGCGCGGATGGGGCACCGTGAGTCCGAACGCTGCGCACCAGCAGCCTGCCGTTGGCCACGGCCGCGGAGTGAGCTGCCGATCGAAGCGGGACCCGTGGGCGGTCGGAGGATGCGGCCTGGTCTGTTCGCCGGAGATCGCGGCGGCCGCAGCCCCGACGGAAGCGTCGAGCCGCCGAACGGCCTCGCGCCGGGTTCGATCCTCGCGCGGGCAGCTAGCGCCGGTGACCATGCGTCCGCGGTCTCTGACCAGCCTTCCTACTGCTCGAACGTTCCCCTGATTCCGAAGGCTCCGGGGTGCCAGCTGGTGTCGGTGCAGCCCCGCCCCTTCGAGTCATTACGCAGCCGGACGTGCGTCGACTCGGCCGAAGCTGGTGGGCGGACAGATTCTGCGTCTCGCTCGGTCGCGCCGGGTGCGGCGCCGTAGGTCTCGTGCTGGGCGCGCTGCGGAGCACTTCACTTGGGCTCACTCGCTCTCGATGGTGCTCCCACGTCCGGGCATGGACGACGCACGTCGTTCGGGGCTGCTTCACCGCTCGTTCGAGGTCCCTTGCATCGGGACGCCGGCTTCCCAGCACCGGGCCTCGAAGGTTCCGAACGGTGGCCTGCGGGCTCGCCGTGGCTCCTGCTCGATGCGGGTCGGTCGATCGGCCGGGCGGTTGGCAGGCCGTGGCATAGCTACGGGCGTTTCTCAGCCCTTACACCTTCCTTCGCCGCGGCACGCGGGCGCCTCCGCTTCGCGGCGGCGCCCGCAAGTGCCTCGGCGAACCCGTCAGGCCGGGGGGGCGACGACTGCTCCTCGTGCCAGCAGTCTCCCCAAACGGGAAGGGCTCGCCTGGATCTCCATCAGGCAGCCCTGCTCCGTGTAGAACTCGGAGAGGACGGTCGTCGTCGAACGGATCTCGGCATGGAGCGCGCCCGCGCGGTGCGGTACGAGGATCGTGACGCGCTGCTCGAAGTGGGCGAGATAGGACTGCAGCGACTCTGCGAGGTCGTCGAAGCCGATCCGGGTCTTGGCCGAGACCTTCACGGCCGTGCCGCCATGCGCGTAGATCGGCGCCAGCAGAGACATGTCCTCCACCTGGTCGACCTTGTTGATCACGTGGATCCGCGGGATGTGGTCGGCGCCGAGTTGCTCGAGGACATCCTCGACGGTGTGCAGGTGGTGGATCGAGTCGGGGCTCGAACCGTCGACGAGCAAGAAAAGCAGGTCCGCGTTGAGGGCTTCCTCGAGCGTCGCGTGGAAGCTGGCGACCAGCTGGTGGGGCAGCTTGCGGATGAAGCCAACCGTATCGGACAGTAGGACGGTTCTTCCTCCGGGGAGCCGCCAGTGCCTCGTGCGCGTGTCGAGCGTCGAGAACAGCTTGTCCTCGGCGAGCACGTCGGCTTCGGTGAGCGCGTTCATCAGCGTCGACTTGCCGGCGTTCGTGTAGCCGACGAGAGCGATCGTGAGGTGGTCCGTGCGGCTGCGGACTTCGCGGACCTTGCGTTGCTCGATCTTCTTGAGCTGGGTCTGGACGGCCGAGATGCGGGCGCGCAGCTCACTGCGGTCGAGATCGATCTGCTTTTCGCCGGCACCGCCACGGACACCGATGCCGCCGCGCTGGCGTTCCAGGTGGGTCCACATGCGCTTGAGCCGCGGCATCTGGTACTGGAGGCGGGCAAGCTCGACCTGTAGCCGCGACTGCGTGGTCCGTGCGTGGTGACCGAAGATGTGCAGGATGAGCTCGCTCCGGTCGAGGACGCTGACCTTCAGCGCCTTCTCCATGTTGCGGCCCTGCGCAGGGGACAGTGGGTCGTCCGTGATGACGGCCTTGGAGCCGGTCTGCTGCACGAGCTCAGCGAGCTCATCGAGCTTGCCGCTGCCCATGTAGGTGTTGGGGTCTGGGTGGCGGCGGTGCTGGGTCACGCAGCCGGCGACCTCGAAGTTGCCGGTGTCCGACAGCTCGGCGAGTTCTGCCAGCGCCTCCGGCGCCGTCCGCGTGTCCCCGTGCGGCACGATGCCGCACAGGATGACTTCCAGCGGGCTTGCGGCTGTCGTCGAGATCTTGCGGTCCGAGTTCATCTTGCGCCGCCCTGCTCGGCGGGCGCCGTCGCATCGGTCGGAGCCTCGACGGGAGTCCGTGTCACCAACACCTCGCCCTCGGGGCCGCGGCGCAGGACCAGGTGGCCACACCATGCGGCGTCGTCGCGGCTCGGATGATCCGCTCGGAAGTGTGTGCCGCGGGACTCGGTCCGTTCGCGGGCGGCGATCGAGATCAGTGCGGAGGTCAGAAGCATGTTCTGGAGCTCATGGGCGCGGCGACCGTGCTGGGCTGAGCGCTCCAGATAGTGGTTCCACAGTCCGATCCGGTGCACGGCTTCGGCAAGGCTGCTCTCCGCGCGGACGAGTCCGACTTCGCGCCACATCAAGCTCTTCAGCGAGTAGAGCATGTCTTCGATCTGCAGCTTCGGAGCCTCGGGATCGAGGTGGGGTCCGGTCAGGAGGTGGGGGAGTTCGCGGAGTTGGGCTTCCTCGGCCGCGACCCGGCCCGCGGCACGGCCGACGACGGCGCCCTCGAGCAGTGAGTTGGACGCGAGGCGGTTGGCGCCGTGCAGGCCCGTGGCCGCCGCCTCGCCGACCGCGAACAGCCCAGGGAGGTCGGACCGACCGGACGCATCGGTACGGACGCCTCCGATCAGGTAGTGAGCGCCGGGGCGCACGGGAATCGGGTCGCGCGCAATGTCGATGTCGAACGCACCGCAGATCCGGGAGATCGACGGGAACAGCTTGTGTGGGTCCCCATGCACGCCGGACAGGTCCAGATACACGTGCGTGTCGCCCGTCGTGACCATGCGATCGAGGATCGCACGGCTGACGACGTCGCGCGGGGCGAGTTCGGCGTCCGCGTGGACCGCCGTCATGAATCGGTCGCCCGTCGCGTCGACGAGATGGGCGCCCGCACCGCGGACCACCTCGGAGATCAGGAACCTCGAAGCGCCCGCGATGTAGAGCACCGTCGGGTGGAACTGGAAGAACTCCAGGTCCGCGAGGCTCGCCCCCGCTCGGAAGGCCAGCGCGGGCCCGTCTCCGGTTGCTCCCGCCGGATTGGTCGTCTCGCGGAAGACCTGGCCCGCTCCGCCCGCAGCCAGAACCACGTTTCCGGCGCGCACGGCGACCTCGTGGTCCGCCGACTGCAGGACGGCGCCGACGCAGCGGCCGTCCTCGACGAGGAGGTCGCGGACGAAGAAACCGATCTTGCAGAGGATGTTCGGGTGCGCGAGCAGCGCGCCGGCGAGCGTTCGCTCGATCTCCTGCCCGGTCGCATCGCCGCGCGCGTGGACGACCCGGTGGACCGAGTGGCCGCCCTCCCGGCCGAGCATCAGCTTGCCGTCTGCGTTCCGATCGAAGTTCGCGCCGAGGCCCTCGAGCCACCGCACCGTCTCCGGGCCGCCCCGGATGACCGACTCGACCACGGGGCGTGAGGACAGGCCGGCTCCGACACGGAGCGTGTCCGCGACGTGGAGTTCGAAGCTGTCGATCTCCTCGAGCACGGCGGCGACACCGCCCATCGCCCACGCAGTGTTCGCGTCCTCGAACGGGGTCTTCGACACGCACAGGACGGAGGCACCCTGGTCGGCCGCGCTGAGGGCTGCGCTCGCCCCCGCAATTCCAGCGCCAATGACCAGGACGTCTGTGCGCAGGACAGGCGTCCGGCGCGCGTCGAACGCACCGAGACGCTCCGGGAATCGGGGTGCGTCGAAAGCTTGCACGGGGGGCCCGGCGCCTCAGGCGCCAGGTGCTTGCGGCATCGCGATGCCGGTGGCGTCGGCGTCCGGGGTCGG
>JBEAPQ010000387.1:0-3072 GCA_041164325.1 Planctomycetota bacterium
CGACGCGCCGACCGCTCAGATCAGCAGGACTGTGGTCGCCCGGTGACCGAAGGCGCGCGCCAAGTCCGGACGGCCGGCGCGCGCAGAATCCCAGGGTGGACCCGCGCGTGCTTCGGGTGACCGATCGTCGGCCAAGCCGCGAAACGTGCACGGCACGAGGGCGAGCAGATCGAGCCAGCCCGCGAAGTCGAGCGTGGGCAGCGGCACGGTGTCCGGCACCAAGTCGCGGAGACCCTCGAGGGCCACGTCGGTGCACGGTGGGTGGGTGCCGTCCGGGAGGTCTGGGCACGGACAGTCGAGCCCGAGTCCGAAGTGCGCCGAACCATCCCGCTCCATGCAGAGCACCGCCCCGACGCCCGGCACGAAGGCCAGTGCGACGGAGACGATCAGGGCCCAGAGGGCCCGCTGCTTGCGGCGCGTCTCCACGGTGAGGCGTCGGACGATAGCGCGCGCCCGACGTTTCGACAAAAGCCCGGATCATGAGACGCGGTCGCGCTCGGCGCGCGTGGCGCCGACCGACCTATTCGGGCTACCCTTCCCGCCGTGAAGGCCCCACTGCTCTCCGTGTCGGCAGGACTGACGATCTTCGTCGCCTGCGTCGGCCCCCGCCCCTCCGGGACCGCGGAGGAGATGGTCGAGTCCGGCTACACCCCGACGGCGGCCTACCGTTGGCTCGATGCGGTGCTCGATGCGGCCGCGCGTGATGTCGAGCGCGTGGGTGCGATGCCGACGATCCTGTCGCGGCAGATGGCGATCCCGATGACCGCGATGTTCGACGCTTGGGCGGCGTACGACGACGTGGCCGTCGGCACGACGTACGGCGGGGGGCTTCGGCGTCCTCCTGCCGAACGGACCCGGATCAACCAGGAGGAGGCCATGGCCTACGCGGTCTTCCGGACCGCTGTCGACCAGCTGCCACACTTCGCGGCGGACCTCGAGGCGGTCATGCGGGTCGAGGGCTACGACCCGGCTCTCGTCACGCGCGACCCGACCCGTCCCGCAGGCATCGGGCACCTGGTGGCGGACGCGATCCTCGCCGCACGGCACGGGGACGGGGCGAACCAGCTGGGGGACGAGCCGGGAGGAGCAGCCGAGCCCTACGCCGACTACACGATGTACCGGCCGGTCAATCCGCCGGATCGGATCCACGACCCGGATCGCTGGCAGCCCATCCCGTTCGACGACGGTGCGGGCGGCCAGGTCGTGCTCGGTTTCCTGACGCCGCACTGGTACCGGGTGCGTCCGTTCGCACTCGACTCCGCGGACCAGTTCCGGCCGGGGCCGCCGCCGCTCGTCGGCAGCGAGCAGCTGGCGGCCGAGGTGCGCGAGTGCATCGACATGAACGCCAGCCTCGACCCCGAGCAGAAGGCGGTCGTCGAGTTCATGCGGGATGGGCCGCAGTCGACCGGCCAGTCAGGCCACTGGCTGCGCTTCGCCCAGGCCATTTCCGTGCGCGACCGGCAGGATCTGGACGCCGACGTGAAGCTCTTCTTCACGATCGCCAACGTGGCGATGGACGCGTTCATCGCCGCCTGGGACAGCAAGCGCTACTACGACAGCTCGAGGCCCTGGACGCTGGTCCGGCACCTGCACGCAGGCGAGACGCTGAAGGGTTGGCTCGGGCCGGGCCAGGGTGTCGGGGACGTCCCCGCGTCGGAGTGGCATCCCTACTCGCCGTCGACGTTCATCACGCCCCCGTTCCCGGGCTACGTCTCCGGACACAGCTGCGTCAGCGGCGCCTGCGCGAAGGCCCTCGAGCTGTTCACCGGCAGCGATCGCTGTGGCCTGGTCGAGGAGCGACACGCCGGCGACCTGACCGAGCCCGGGTTCTCGTGTCAGGAGATGCAGCAGCTGGACGGTCGCCCATTGGCGGAGCTGCTCGGTGATCCCGACATGAGCTGCGACGTCGCGCTGCAGCTGCCCACGTTCAGCGAGGTCGCGGAGATGGCCGGGATCTCCCGCGTGCTCGGCGGCTACCACATCCAGGCGGACAACACGGCGGGTCTCGAGCTCGGGCGCAACGTGGCCACGTTCACTTGGCCGCGGATCCGCAGCTACTTCGACGGCAGCGCCGAGTCGCGCTGACATCTGCCGCCCGCGCGTGGGTTCGGCGCACGTCACGGCTAGGATCGGCGCCGCGGCATGCCGCCGCCCACGAACTGCTGCAGATACGCCCCCTCGTGCCATGATCCAACGCCTCCCGAGCATGCTCTGCCTCGTGATCCTCGTCGCCCTCACGGGCTGTCGATGGGTCGAAGCCCCGGTGGCGGCGCGCGCTGACCACGGAGATGACCGGCACGCCTCCGAGTGGCTGGAGACCCATCGGAACGAGCCACCGATGGTTCGAGCCTTCGTCCAGCGCATGCCCAAGGGGGCGGACCTCCACAATCATCTGAGCGGGTCCGTCTACGCCGAGGCCTACGTGCGCTGGGGTGCGGCCGCCGACTACTCCCTCGACCCGGAGACCAACGCCCTCGTCCCGCCGTCCGCCCACGCCCCGGGAATGAAGCGCCTCCGGGACGTCCTCGAGGATGCGCAGGCCTACAGCAAGCTGGTCGATGACCTCTCGACGCGGAACCTCGCCTACGCCGGTCAGTCTGGACATGACCAGTTCTTCGAGACCTTTGGAGAGTTCGGTGCCGTGTCCGGAGAGCACGTGGCCGACATGATCGTCCTCCTGGCCGACAACGCCGCCCGCGAGAACGTCCTCTACGTCGAGCTGATGGTGTTGATCCAGTCCAGCCGGTTGAACACGGCCCTCGCGCAGGGGGTTCCGGGGCTGAAGGATGCGCTGGGCACGGAGCCGGACGCCGCGCCTGCCGCGGAACCGGACTTCGCTCGTGCCTATCAGCGGTTGGAAGAAGGCGGCCTCGCGCAGTGGACCGAGGAGGGCTTGGCCAACTTCGAAGCCGCGCACCGTTCGTACAGCAGCCAGCTGGACCAAGGTCGGCCCGGCCGCGCGGTCCACCTGCGGTTCCTGCAGCAGTCCGTCCGCGTCATGGCGCCAGACCAGGTGTTCGCCCAGCTGGCGTTCGCCTTTGCGCTCGCCGACCGGGACCCGCGGATGCTCGG
>JBEAPQ010000388.1:0-5011 GCA_041164325.1 Planctomycetota bacterium
GCCTCTTCGGCGCCCTCGCTCGCGATCGACGTCGAGGCGGGTCGCGTCCGGATCGACTACGCCAACCTCGAGCGCTGTGAGGTCCGCTACTACCCGGTCGACGTCGAGTTCCTGTTCTCGACCTCTCCGTTCACCGACGGCCGCAACGCCGGAGGAGCGCTCGATCTCGTGCCGAACCGCCGCGACGTGATCGAGCTGCCCGCCGACGCCAACCGCCTGGAGATCGACCTGCCGGCCGAGTTCCGCAACGCCAACGTGATCGTCGCCGCCAAGGCTGGACCGCGGACGGCCACGACCTCGTCGTTCGAGCATCAGATCGACGTCCGCTGGGCGGAGGACCAGGGCCAACTCCAGGTGCTCGACGCCACGACCGGGAGGCCGCTGCCCCGCGCCTACGTCAAGGTCTACGCCGTCGGGACCGCCACCCCGCACTTCTACAAGGATGGCTACACCGACCTGCGGGGGCGCTTCGACTACTTCTCGGTCTCTGGAGTCCGGCCGACCGACGAGGAGCGCACGAAGCTCTCGGTCCTGATCCTGACCGAGGACCGCGGCGCGATGGTGCGCACCATCGACGCTCCGACGCGGTGAGCGGGGCGCTGGGTGGCTGTGGCCACCCGGCCGGGCCTCTCCTCTCAACGATCGACCGGCGCGACGGCGCTGGTCGGCACCCACCCGCTGCCGCGACTGTGGGTGATGCGCAGCCAGCGCGACGAACCTTCCTCGACGCGCGCTGCTTCCCCCGGAGTCAGCGACGCCCGCGCCGCCACGTCACGGTGCGGCTCCGGCCGGACGTCGACGACCGCGTCCAGGACCACGACGTGGGTCGGCTCGGAACGCAGTCCGGACAGCCCGAGACCGAGACCGAGGACGGCGAGCGCACCTCCCGGAACGCGGCGGCGAGCGAACAGGAGTCCGAGACCGGCGCACTCACAGCCCAGGGCGAGCACGAGCAGCCAGGTCCGCTGGGGCACCGGGTCGAAGGCACGCATGGCTTCCCGATCGAGCCCCAGCTGCTGCTCGGCCAAGGCAAGGTCGGCGAGCAGCGCCACGTCGTCCGGCGCGTGGAGGAGCGCACGTCGCCACGCGAGGACCGCACGATCGTGACGCCCGAGCTCGTACTCGCAGGCGCCGACCGCGTGCAGCAGAGCGAGTCGCGGGGCACCCGGCTCGGCGAGCGCGTCGACCGCCAGCGCACGCGCGGCTTCGAATCGTCCCGCAGCGTGTGCGTCCGCGACCGCAGCCATCGGGTCCTGGGACACCGCGCGGCCCGCGAGCACGAGGAGCGCGAGGAGCGGAGCGATCATGCGCACCCCCGTCGAGTTTCGAAGAGGATGGCGAGCCGGCCGCCGAGCGCGCGCAGAGTTGCGGGGTCCGGGAGCACGGCCGTCCCCCCGTGCCGCATCGCGGTGCACGCATCCAGGACCGCGACCAGCTCGTCCGCGAGATCCCGCGGGACATCCGCACCGACGACCAACCGCTCGCCCAGATCCGGACGGAGCACGGCGGCCGGCTGCCAACCCATGCCCTCCGCAACCAGTTCGACCAGCAGGTCGCGGGCGCCACGTCCGTGCCGCAGGCCAGCCTCGAAGCGCGCGCCGAGGCGCGTCCGACGCCGCTTGGCGGCATCCGCCGCCGCGCGGATACACCACGCGATCCCCGCGAGGACCCAAGCGCTGGCCAGGGTCAGGAGCCAGGTCTGCCTCCCGATCCCCGGTGCCGGCTCGACGGCAGCTTCCCGCAGGGGATGCGGCCCGCGTGACGTCGGCAAGACCGAGGCGGGCGCGTCACCGGCGGGTTCCCGCTCGACGGCCACCGGTTCCACGGACTCCACGGCCGCCTGCCCGATGACGGTGACGGCCAGCGCCTCCGAAACGGCGGTCGCGAAGGCCCCTTCTTCGCCCGCGTCCGGATCGAAGTAGCCGAACGCCACGGGTGGAAGCCCGAGCGCGCCGGGTCGGAGCGCGCTCAGCTCGAGCACGAAGACCCGCGCGCCTTCCTGACGCTCCTCGAGGCGACCGAGAACGTGGAAACCATCCAGTGCGGGCGCGCTGGGGACCGTGAACGCCTCGAGGTTGCCCGCACCGCGCACCGTCCATATCCAACGGAGCGTTCCACCCACCGCGACGACGTCGGGCTCCACGGTGACCGCCACCGTGAAGCGCCCGACCGCACCCGTGAAGTCCGCCGGTCGTCCCTCGTCGGGAAGCGACCGCACGTCGAGCTGCACCTTGGGCGCAGTCACGTCCAGGTCGACCCGGTCCTCGGGAACTCGACCTGCCAGGAAGTCGTCTCTCCAACGCGTCGCGTAGGCGAGACGGAGCGTCGTCGGCGCGAGTTGCACCGCGCCCATCGCCTCCGCCCGGAACACCCGCTCGACGAGGAATGCCGCGAAGCGGCGCCCGCTTCGCTCGATCACGCCGAGCGCACGAGCCCGCGACGCCTGACCGTCGACCGCCATCCGCACGCCTTCCTCGGGCTGGGACGGGAGCGGACGGATCCGGCCATCGCCCGACCACCACGGAGCGAGGACCTGGAGCGGCACGTCCAACGGCTGCCGGAACGGCTGGATGACCTGCGCCCGCAAGAACGCGTCGTCGACCTCGATGCGCATGGTCACGCGCACCTCCTGCCCCACCACGGGACGGATTGGTTCCGCGTCGATCGAGATCGAGACGCGTTCATCCACCTGCTGGGCAGGCGTCGCCACCGCGAGCCCCCATCCCGCCACGAGAACCAGCCCGATCCGGAACATCACCAGTCCCTCTCCGAGCTCGGGGTCCGGGCGGCACGCTGGTCACGGCGAAGCTGGCGCTTCTCGGCTTCCTTCCGCAGCAGCCGGGCCAGCAGGGCTTCGACCTCGTCCGCAGTGAGCGTGCCGTCGTCCTCCTGGAGTTCCGGGGCTTGCTCGACCTCCTCCGGAGGGGCATCCGTGTCCGCCTCGGGCTCGGGGGCCGGCCGGTCCTCCGCCCCTTCCTTCTTGTTGCGGCGGTTCTTCTCGGCCTCTGCCTGTGCCTGCGCGAGCGCATCGAGCATCCGTGCGACCCGCACGAAGTTCCGCTGCGCATCGGCCCGCCCCGGCTCGGCTCGGAGGAGTTCTTCGAACCCCGCCAACGCAGTCTCCGCATGCCCGATCGCGCGGGCGAACGCCGTCGGGTCTGGGTCGGTCAGCCCCGCCTCGGCCTGGGCTCGCTGCGCGCGCAGCCACGCCGAAGTCGCCGCAACCAGCACGCGCACGTTCTCGTGCTCCGGCCCGCCGCGCGCGACCAGCTTCTCGGCGCTGATCTCGGCCTCACGCGCCCGCCCGACACGCAGCGCCGCCAGCGCCCGGTTGGCCAGCAGCGCAGGCTCGGCATCGTCGCCCGCCGCTCGCTCGGCCTCCGCGAACGCCTCGAGCGCAGCGGCATGCTGGCCGGCCTCGTAGGCCGAGACACCACGCTCGAACGGATCGCCGCCGCAGCCCGCCGCACCGAGCAGGAGCAAGAGCTGCCAAGGAGAGCGCCTGTTCATCGGCGGCGACCTCCCAGTCCGATCCGCACGACCAGCAGCAGAACGCCCAGGGCGAGCGGGAACTGGTAGCGATTCGCGGCCCCGTCACGCGGACCGATCGAGAGGGTTCGGCTGCGCCCGCCGCCGAGGACTTCCGTCTCGTAGACCTCGACCAAGGGCCGCGGCGACATCGAGACATCGACGTAGGCCCCACCCGCCGCTTCCGCCATCGCACGCAGGCTGGTCGGGTCGAGCGCGCTGATGACATCCTCTCCGGCCGCATCCCGGAGGAAAGCCTCCCCGCGCGCGCCATCGTCGACGGTGATCTTGCTGCCGCGACGGGTGCCGATCCCGACGGCATGGACGGTGACTCCCGCAGCACCGAGCTCGGCCGCGACGCTCCGGCCTCGCCCCGCGAGGTCTTCACCATCGGTCAGCACCACGATGCTCGTCGCGCCCGGCACGTCGGAAGCCGCCACCTGACCCGCGAGCTCGAGCGCTGCGCCCAGGTCGGAGCCGCCCCGCTCGACCGTCCAGGGATCCGCCAATCCAGCCAGCTCGACCAGCGACTCCCGGTCGTGGGTCCAGGGCACCAGCAGGCGCGCTTCGCCCGCGAACACCACGAGCGCGAGGCGATCCCCACGGACGCGGGAAGCCAGGGCCCGGATCTCGTCCTGCGCGCGCTCCAGCCGCGAGGGCCCGACATCCCGGGCCAGCATCGAGCGGGAAACGTCGAGACAGACCAGCACGTCGACCCCGCGCTGCATCGCGTCGCGTCGGTCCATGCCGAGATGCGGCTGCATCAGCGCGAGGCCCCCGAGCGCCCCCGCGATCGCGAACGCCCACTCCCGCACGAGCCGTCGCCCGGGTGAGACTTCGGCGACGAGCCACGGCAGCCGCGGCCCGATCTCATCGCGGAGCGCGAGCGCGCGGCGACGGCCGGCCAGCCGCCGCGACAGCACGAAGGCCAGCATGGGCCCGAACAACGCGAACCCCCACGCCTCCGGCCAGCCGAACACCACGCTCATGGGGCGACCTCCAGGATCGTGCCGCCGAGCATCCGGCCGAGGAGCAGCAGGAGGAGACCGAGCATTGCGAACGGCAGGAACCTGTCCCGGTCCTCGTAGCGCGGTGCGCTGATGGGTGCGCGCTCGAGACGATCGATCTCCGCGTACACCGCATCGACCGCCTGCGCATCGCGCGCCGCGAAGAAACGGCCACCGCTCGCCTCGGCCAGCGACTCGATCGCACCCGTCTCGATCGGCGTTAAGCTCCCGTTCCGCTCCCGCTTTCCGAGTCCCGCAGCGATCGCGTAGACGCGGATCCCGAGGTCGGCACAGAGTTGCGCCGCCGCCGCCGGGCCGATCTCGTCGGCCCGGCCACGCACCGCGACGTTCTCCTCCCCGTCCGTCAACAGGACGACGACCTTGCCGGCCGGAGCGCGACGCAGCGACTGCGCACAGCGCGCCACTGCTGTGCCGATTCCCGTCTGGTCCTCGGGCCCTTCACCGTCGACGAGCGT
>JBEAPQ010000389.1:0-10323 GCA_041164325.1 Planctomycetota bacterium
CGACGCCCTGCGTGGCGAGGCCGACCTCGACCGGGACACCCTCGCGGGGCTTCGTGCCGGCGTCGAGGCGCTGGCGAGCGCCCTTCGGTGAGAAGCGCCCTCCGAGGACCGGCAGCGCGCGCCAGCGGCGGACCGGCAGCGCGCGTCAGCGGCGCTTGATCGAGTCCTTCTGGAACCACTCCTTCCAGCCGGCCTCGAACGCAGCCCAGTCGACTCCGTCGAACGCCGCCTGGACGGCCTTCGTCTCACTCCGCTCTTCGAGGCAGGTCTTCGTGTAGATCGGCAGGATCTCGGACCAGCGCTCGTTCCAGCGCTTGCCGAGCGTCTCTTCGCCGCGGATCAGGAAGTCCAGCATCGCGTAGGCCTGCGCGTAGTGGTCGGCGGCGCGCGCGGAATAGAACTTGTCCTTGTGCCACGTGACGATGTCGGCGGACGGGATCAGCGTGCCTGCCCGGTCCTGCTTGGCGAGCGAGTCGAGGCGCCCGTCGTGGAAGACGTGCGACCAGCGACGCCCCTTCTTGCGGAGTGAGCCGAAGTACTCGGCGAGGCCCTCGTCGTACCAGCGGTGGAGTTCGACGCCGGGGAAGTACTGGTCCGAGTACTGGTGCCACGCCTCGTGGTAGCAGACCGCCAGCATCTCGTCCTCGTCCTTCAGGAAGACCTTCTTCTGGTCGTAGTAGATGACCAGCTCCTTGCTCATCGGGCTGAACCACCCGACGACCCCGTAGCGCGTGTCCCCGTACTTGTGGAACTCGTCGAGGTCGAAGCAGATCCGGATGACCGAGTAGGCGTCCCCGACGTTCTCGTGCGGGGGGTAGAACTCGACGAACTTCTCGCGGATCTCCTCGAGCCGATCCCGCATCTCGATCGTGAAGCGGAGCATGTCGCGGCGCGTCTCCGGCTTCTCCGGGTGCCACGAGTAGGTGAACATGTAGTTCGGCGTCGTGAAGTAGTCCCAGTTCTTCAGGTCGCCGATGTTGCCCTTCAGCAGGTCGAGGGCCTTCTTGCGGGCCGGCGTGTTCGCGAACTCGTCGCGTCGCTGGTCGATCGAGTCCTCCTCGGAGAGTTCGGTGACCCGCAGGCTCTGGAGCATCTTGTTGACGATGCCCCGGTACTTGGAGTCGAGGCGCTCGCCGGTCTCGGTGGGGAGCACGGTCAGCAGCACGACCTCACGATCCTCGAGGTCGTAGGCCGCCGCGGTCATCTGCCAGCTCACCTTGCCGCCGTAGCGATCGGCCGGGTCGGCGTACTCCCACCACGCGTAGGTGGGGCGGGAGCCGGAGCCCTTCTTGACCTTGCCGTCGACCGTCACTTCGCGCTTCTCGCCACGACCGGGGTCCTTCTCACGGACCCACTCGGCGAAGTTCTCGGCGCGGCCCCGGTCCTTCATCCGTGCGCGCAGCAGCTCCTTCAGCTGCTCCTCGGTGGGCCGGCTGGGCTCGCTGTCGTCCCCGTCGCCGGTGACGGGTGCCGAAGACTCCCGAGCGCGCAGATCGGCCGACGGGAAGTCGAGCACGTAGAGCTGCCACGAGAATTGCCCGTAGCGGTTGTAGATGTAGTCCCCTTCTCCGGACGGCTCGAAGCGGGCGATGTAGTGCGGCCCCTCCGCGCCGAGCTGCATCGGCACAGCGGCGAGCTTGTCGTGCACGGCGAACGACAGCTGCTTGTTGCCGAGGGTCAGCGTCTGGTTCTGGAACTGGGCGTGCAGCGAGGGGGCTGCCAGCCACGCAGTGAGGAGGGCGTAGAGGGAGGCGTGGAATCGGCGCATGGCGCGAGGCGGTCGGAACAGCCTGCCGAGCAGGCGCGAGCGATGCGCAGGATAGCGCAGTCGGCCGCCCGGGCGTGCCGGCGGCCCGGCGAACGTGGACGAACGGCGCGCCGGACTTTTGCCGGACTCGCGGGAATCCTCCCGTAACCCCCTGGCGCAGCCGGAGGTCAGCCTTGGCGGAGGCGTTCGGCGGCCTCGACGGCGAGGTAGGTGAGGACGCCGTCCGCACCAGCTCTCTTGAAGGCCAGGAGCGACTCGAGCACGACCTTCTCGCGGTCGAGCCACCCGCGCTCGGCGGCGCCGACCAGCATCGCGTATTCCCCGCTGACCTGGTACGCGAACGTCGGCACGCCGAACCGGTCCTTCACGCGCCGCACGACGTCGAGGTAAGGCATGCCCGGCTTCACCATGACCATGTCGGCGCCCTCGGCGAGGTCGAGCGCGACCTCGTGCAGCGCTTCATCGGTGTTGGCGGGGTCCATCTGGTAGGTCTTCTTGTCGCCCTTGAGGCTGCCGCCCGACCCCACGGCGTCGCGGAACGGCCCGTAGAAGGCCGACGCATACTTCGCCGCGTAGCTGAGGATCAGCTGGTCACGGTGACCCGCTGCCTCGAGCGCGTCGCGGATCGCGCCGATCCGGCCGTCCATCATGTCGGACGGGGCCTGGACGTTGCCGCCCGCCTCGGCCTGGACGACTGCCTGCTGGCAGAGGACCTCGACGGTTTCGTCGTTGAGGATCCTGCCGTCGACGACGAGGCCGTCGTGACCGAGGCTGTTGTAGGGATCGAGGGCGACGTCGCAGATCAACCCGAGCGTCAGGCCGGCCCCGCGGAGGCTGCGGAGCGAGCGGCACACGAGATTGTCGGGGTTCGAGGCTTCTGCGCAGTCCCCGGTCTTCTTGGCGTCCGGAACCAGCGGGAACAGCGCGACCGCCGGGATGCCGAGCTCCTCGGCGCGGCCGACCGCGTCGACGAGCGTGTCCGGGCCGTAGCGGACTACGCCAGGCATCGATGGGATGGCGGTCGTGCCGTTCGCCTCCTGGACGAAGAGCGGCCAGATCAGATCGCTCGCGGACAGCGCGTTCTCGCGGCAGAGGTCTCGAGACCAGGGCGCCGCGCGCAGGCGGCGCATGCGGGTCCGCGGCCAAGAGCCGCCGTGCTGGGAGCGTTCACTCATCGTCGGGGGATCGTGTGGGAGTCAGGCCGCGCCAGGTTACGCCAAGGCCGGGCGTGTCGGGGAATCGGACCACGCCGTCCGTGCCGACCCGGACGCCGTCCGCCACGTCATCCGCAAGCAGGAGCGCGCCGTCCATGTCGGCGTAGTCGAGCAGCGGCACGAGTTGTCCGATCGCCGAAATGCCGACCGTCGACTCGGTCATGCACCCGACCATGACCTCGAGCCCCAGCGTGCGTGCTTCGGCGATCATCCGCCGCGCCGGCGTCAGCCCGCCGCACTTCGTCAGCTTGATGTTGACGCCGTGGAACAGCCCCGCGCAGCGGGCCACGTCGGCCTCGGTCTGGCAGCTCTCGTCGGCGATCACGGGCAGGCAGGAATGTGCGAAGACCTCGCGCTGTCCCGCGATGTCGTCGGCGGGCAGCGGCTGTTCGAGGAACTCGACGCCGAGATCACGGAGAGGCTCGGCGAGGCGCAGCGTCGTGGCGGCGTCCCAGGCGCAGTTCGCATCGATCCGGAAGCGCGCGTCGGTCTCTGCGCGGAGCGCACGTACGATCGACAGGTCGTCGGGCGTGCCGAGCTTGATCTTGTAGACCGGGAAGTCGGGGAACTCGCGAAGCTTCGCGACCATGGTCGGGACGTCGGCGATGCCGATCGTGTAGTCGCTGGGCGGGAGGCCCTCGAGCGAGAGACCCCAGTGCTGCCAGATCGGAAGACCGCGCTGCTTGCCGAACAGGTCGTGCGCGGCTTGGTCGAGCGCACACAGCGCGAACGGGTCGCCGGCCAGATGCGGCGCCATGCGCGCGTGGAACGCTGCCGGGTCGTCGACGGACTCGGCCTCGATCGTCGTGCGGATGCGCTCGAGGCTCGCGGCCATCGTGTCGCCGGAGTTGCCGTAATAGCCGACCGTCGACGCCTCACCGTAGCCAGCGTGACCGCCACATCGGAGTTCGACGATCAGGTTGCGCTGCAGGTCGAGCGAACCATGCGCGATCGTGAAGGTGTGCCGCAGGCGCAGCGGCACGACGTGAAGGATCATCTCCATGGTCGCGGGGCAGCGAGTTTGGCCGTGCAGCGGGCGGGCGTCGAGTGCGGAGCGTCAGAGGATCTGCCGGAGCGCTTCGAGCAGCGCGTCGACGTGCGCGGCCGTGTGCGTCGCGAACACCGCGATCCGGAGCGCGCCGTCCGGGCCGATGCCGGCGTAGCGAGGCAGGTAGGGGACCAGGAGCCCGCGCTCGCGCAGCTGGGCGGCGAGCCGCCGCATCGCCGCGGCTTCGGGGAGGACGATCGGGACGATCGGGGTCGGCAGGTCCTCGGCCTGGAGGCCGAGACCGCGCAGTCCCTGGCGGAGCTGCTGCGTGCGCGCGGCGAGCGCCGTGCGGAGTTCGGGCTCCTCGTGCGCGATCCGCAGCGCCTCTGCCGTCGCCGCGGCGATCGGTGTCGGCAGGGGGGTTGATCCCTCGAACCAGCGCGAGCGCTCGCGGAGCTCCTCGACGCGCAGCGTGGAACCGGGCAGGAGTCCGCCGTAGCCGCCGAACGCCTTGCTCGCGGTGCCTCCGAAGCGGACACGCTCGCTGTGCTCCAGTCCGAAGTGCGCTGCCGTGCCGCGGCCGTCGGGTCCGACGACGCCCACGCCGTGCGCGTCGTCGACGATCATCAGGGAGTCGTCGTAGCCGGTCAGGATGCCGAGGTAGCGGTCGAGCGGTGCGAGGCGGCCGCTCACCGGAAACACGCCGTCGGTCAGCACGACCGGGCGCTCGTTGCCGAGCAGGGTCGCGTCGATCCGGCTGCGCAGCGCTGCGGGGTCGATGTGGTCGAAGATGACGATCGGCCGCCCGCTGGCGCGAGCCGCTTCGCGGAGCGCGTAGTGGGCGTGTTGGTCGACGAACAGGCGGTCGTGTCGACTCCGATGTGCGTCCATCAGGGCGCTGCCGACGGCCCAACCAGACGGCAACAGCCAGCAGCTCTCGGTGCGGAAGAAGCGCGCGGCGGCCGACTCGGCCTCGAGGAGGGGGTGGGTCTCGCCGAACCCCGACCGCGAGGTCGCCGGATGGATGCCGTAGCGGCGGAAGGCCCGATCCGCGGCAGCCGCGAGTTCGGGCCGTGCTTGGATGCCGAGGTAGCCCGTCCCGCCGAAGTACAGGAACGGTCGGTCGTCGATCCGGACCTCGGGTCCGGGGGGGCCGTCGAAGCGCTGGGCGTCCATCGGTGTCGGTGTCTCGATCAGAACCTGCGCATCGGCAGCGCGGAAGGCCTATCCGCCGTCCGGCGTGCGGCGCCGCGGGACGACGAGTGGTCGGCCGTTGTCCAGGCTCGCGAAGTGGAGCCCGTCACCGTAGACCGGGCGGAGAACCGTGGGCTGCAGCACTTCGGACGGCGTCCCGCCAGCCGCGATGCGGCCCCGGTGCAGCAGCGTGACGCGGTCTGCGAACTGGCTGGCGAGATTCAGCTCGTGGGTGACGAGCACGACGGCCCTTCCGCGGCAGGCCTCCCCGGCGAGGATCTCGAGCACGCCGATCTGCTGGTCGACGTCGAGCGACGCGGTGGGTTCGTCGCAGAGCAGGACCGGCGCGTCCTGTGCCAAAGCCCGCGCGACGAGGGCGCGTTGGCGTTCGCCGCCCGAGAGCGTGGCGAGTCCACGGTCGGCCATCGACAGCAGCCCCGTGCGCTCGAGCGCAGCGGTGATCGCCACGCGGTCGGCCTTCGGGTTGGCCCGCCAGGCGTAGCGGCCTCCTGCCACGAACGTCTCGACCCGCATGGGCGGCACGGACTCGAGGCTCTGCGGCACGACCGCGAGGGCACGCGCCCGCGCGCGGGCAGACAGCGAGGCGATCGGCGTCCCGCTCACCTCGGCCGTTCCGTCGGTCGGTCGGAGCAGGCCCGCGAGCACGCGCAAGAGCGTGGTCTTACCCGCGCCGTTCGGACCGACGATCGCGTGCACGGCCGAGCCCCGGACCTCGAGGTCGATGCGGTCCAGGACGTGGCTGCGGGCTCCGGCGGGCCGTGCCGAGACGTTGGACAGACGGAGGGCACTCACCACCCGACCCTCCTCCGCGCGTGGAACATCAGCAGTCCGAGGAAGAACGGTCCGCCGAGGAGCGACATCAGCACGCCGGCGCGCAGCGGGCGTTCGCCGACCACGAGCACCTGGGCCAGATCGGTCCCGAGCACGAAGACCGCGCCGCCCAGGAGCGACAGCGGCAGCAACGTCCGGTGGGAGGAACCGACCAACAGGCGGAGGAGGTGGGGCACGACGAGGCCGACGAAACCGACCTGGCCAGCCGCCGCGACCGCGCACGCGGTCGCCAGCGCGGCGACCGTCAGCGCGACGACGCGCGTCTTGAGGATCGAGACGCCGAGGCTCTCGGCGTCTTCGTCACCGCCCGTCAGCAGATCGAGTTCGCGGGCGACGAACGGGATCGCCGCCGCGCCGACCGCCACGCCGAGACCGACGAGGACCGCGTGGTAGGCCTTCCGGTCGTCCAGCGTGCCGAACGACCAGGCCTGGAGCGCGTTCAGCGTCCCGTAGTCGCGCGCGTCCATCAGCACGTTCTCGACGGCGGACAGCGCGCCCGCGATGCACGAGTTCAGCGCGACGCCGAGCAGCAGGATCGTCGCGATCGACGTCGGTCCCGGTCCGGACCGGGTGGCGATCGTCACGACGACCAGGGCCACGGTCAGCGAACCGGTGAACGCGGCCAGCGTGACGAGGTAGGGCGCCGCGCTCACCGAGTCGGCGAGTTCCAGGGCGGCGCCGTAGCCGCCGAGGGCGAGCAGCGCGGCCGTCGCGCCGAGGTTGGCGCCTGCGGTCACGCCGATCAGCGACGGGGACGCGAGCGGATTGCGGAACAGGCCCTGGAGCAGCGATCCGGCCAGCGCGAGGCAGCTTCCGACGCCCGCTGCGGTCAGCGCGCGCCACAGGCGCCAGGTGACCACGTCCTGTGCGTAGCCCTCGAGCGGTTCGGCGAGGCCGACCAGCGCGAGGCAGGCCCGGAGGGCATCGCCAGGTGCGACCGGGATGCCGGACGCGACGCCGACCCCGACCTGTGCGGCGACGAGCGCGACCGTGGCCACCGCGAGTCCGATCAGCGCCGCGCGCTCCCTCATCGCTTGCGGTCTTCGGCGTCGAGGGAGGAGGAGACCGCCCGAGCGAGGGTCTCGGCGGCACGGACCATCTCGTGGGAGGTCGTCGAGAACAGGCTCGGGTGCATGCGGTGGACGTGGCCGGCTCTCACGGCACGGAGGGCTGACAGCTCGTGGGCGAGGACGCGCTCGGTCGAGCGGTCGACCTCGCCGTGGGGGAGCTGGATGACGAGGAGGTCGGGGTCGAGCGCCAGGACCTGCTCGAGGCTCAGTCGGACCGGTCCCGTGCGGCCGTTCGCCGCGGCCGCATTCTCGAGGCCTGCCAGGGTCAGGATGTCGTGGGCGGGTGTCCCGGCGGCGCTGCTCCAACCTTCGTTGCCATCGTGGTCGAACAGCAGGGTGCGCCACGCGGGTCGTCCGTCGCGCGCCGCCCGCAGCGCTGCGATGCGCGCGTCCAGTTCGGCTTCTAGCACACGCGCCCGGTCTTCGGCTCCCAGCAGCGCAGCGCACTGGCGAAGCTGGGCGCGCACGTCGGCGAGCCCGGTCGGGAAGTCGAAGCGGACCGTGCGGACGCCAGCCCCCTGCAATGATGCGACCGTCTCCGGCAGGCTGTGGACGCTGCAGAGGACGAGGTCGGGCGCGAAGCCGAGGACGGTCTCCGCGGTGAACGCCGCGAAGGTCGCCATGTCGTCCCTGGAGTCGTCCGCCGCAGCGCCGAACGACCACGTCCGCGCCTGCTGGGGGATGGCGGCGATCCGATCCTGCGGGACGAGCGCCGTCACCGTGTCGACCAGCGAGGTGTTCGCGATGACCACGCGCTGCGCGATCCCGACGGCCTCGGGAGTCGGCCGAGTGGAACCGTCTCCACACGCAGACGGCAGGCAGGCAGCGGCGCAGAGCGCCAGGGCGACGGCGACGGGCTTCATCGGGAGCAACCGGGTGACCAGTCTAGCCGCGCGCACCGGGCCAAGACGACGCACGACCAAGGCGCGACGCGCGGTGGTCGTGGACGGCGCGGGCGTGGAGCCCTGCGCAGGGAGGCGGGGTCAGGCCAGGACCTCTGGGCCGCCCAGCCATCAGCAACCGCAGGGGTGCCCGGCCAAACAGCAACCGCAGGGGCGCCCAGCCAAACAGCGACCGCAGGGGCGCCCAGCCAAACAGCGACCGCAGGCAAGTCAGGGCCTGCGGATCGCCGGACTCACCAGCTCGCCTTGCGGACGCCCGGGATTTCCGCCAGCAGCGAGAGCTCGCGGAACTGGTTGCGGCACAGGCCGAACTTGCGCAGGTAGGCGCGCGAGCGGCCGGTCAGCATGCAGCGGTTGCGGACGCGGTTCGGGTTGACGTCGCGGGGGAGCTTGCGGAGCTTGCGGGCCGCTTCGTCACGCTCTTCCCAGGACTTGTTCGGGTCGCGCAGCACGCTGAGGAGGGTGGCGCGCTTCTGCGCGAACTTCTCGGACGTGGCCTTGCGGCGCTCGTTCTTCGCGATTGCGGAGGTCTTCGCCATGGATCTACCGGTACCGGTGGGGCGAGGAAGATACCGGCGTCCCCGCCGGACTGCGAGGCCCTCGAACGGCTTTTTTGGCCCCGGTCCGGTCCGCGGGGCGGCCGCCCCGCGGCAATCGTGGCCCTGCGTGCCGGCTGGAAGGACTCATCGGTCGAGGAAGAGCCCGAGACCGGACACGGCCTTTCGTCCCTCGTGGGTGTCCTCCCGGTGGTGGGGCCGAACGAGCCCGTCGGCGGCCGGGAACGGGCCGTCGTAGGTGTCCCGGGCCGCGCCCAGGTCGACGAACAGGCCGAGGCTCCGGGTCCCGTTCCGGACGTCGGACGCGTGTCCGGCCTGCCCGAGGGCCAGACCGCCACCCCGGTAGCGGTCCCGACCACCCCCGTCGATGAGCGCGGCGAACGACGTGATCGTCGCGGATCCGAGCGTGATTCCGCCGCCCTCGTAGACGTCGTCCCCGCCCGCGTCGAGCAACACGGACACCACGTGGTCCCAGTTGCCGGCGATGCTCGCGGCGTAGGGGTTCCGGTAGTGGTCGTCGCCACCGTCGTCCAGCACGAGGCCGACCGCCTGATGGGCACCGGTGGCGATCCCGTAGCGGGAGGCGTCGACCGTGTCGTTGCCCGCGCAATCCCGGACGATGCCGGCGCCGAGGAAGTAGCCCATGCCGTAGCCGAACTCGCCGACCGTCGAGCGGTCGTCGCCGG
The DNA here is from genome assembly GCA_041164325.1 of Planctomycetota bacterium. Lineage (GTDB taxonomy): Bacteria > Planctomycetota > UBA1135 > UBA1135 > UBA2386 > JAQCBR01. Next base: position 9,232 of record JBEAPQ010000389.1, read on the forward strand.
CTCCGTCGACGAGGACCCCGAGGCCCCCGGCGAGGCGGAGCGGGGCGGCGCGCAGCGTGCGCATGCCGACGGCCGCTCCCTGGCTCATCGCCGCGAACTGTCCCTCGGTCCCGTAGGAGGACGGATAGCGCCCGGTCGCGCGACGGGTGTCGTTCCCCGCCACGTCGAGCAGGAAGCCCTGACCGAGCGGCCCGGCGAACCCCTGCGCGAACAGCGCGGCGTCGAGCTGGTCGTTGCCGGCCACGTCGACGAAGAGCCCCGACCCGAACACGCCGGCGCCCTGCACGTAGGCGTCGCCGACGTAGCGGTCGTGGCCGTCGAGATCGACGAGGATCCCGACCCCGCACGCCCCCGCACCCTGCGCGAGCCTTCCCGCCTCGTACCGGTCGTCCCCGCGCGCGTCGACCAGCCAGGACACGCCGAACGTCGCGGCCCCCTGCGCCCCGTAGCTGTCGGCCTCCGCGCGGTAGGTCTCGTCCCCCCAGAGATCGAGGACGAGGTTGCAGGGGTGTTCGAGGTCGGCCCGCGTCGTGCGGGCCGCGTAATCGTCGTGGCCACCCAGGTCGACGAGGACCGCAACCTCGAGGTCGTAGCGGTTCGCTCCGAATCCCCCGATCACGATCGGCCCCAGCGCGGTCTGCCGGACGCCGAGCACCTTGCCCTCCACGCCCTCGGGCGCCTGGACCTCGGGCCACGCCCTGGCCGCGGCGCGGAGCTCCTCCCAGGCGACCGGCTCCGCGAGTGGAGCGAGCAGCGCAGCGGCGCGCAGCAGTGCGGCCCGGTCGATCTGGCGCAGGAGCGCGAGGTGCGGGGCCAGCTTCGGGTCTTCGGCGACGTAGACGGTCTTCGGGAACGCGTCGAGGACGGCACGCAGCGCGGCGGGGAGCCCCGGCAGGTCCTCCGCGGGAACGGGCGCCCGCGCGAGTTCCAGCTCGATCGACACCGCGTCGAGCACAGCCGCGACGCGATCGAGGGCTGCGTCCAGGCTTGCGGGCAACGCGTTCCCGTCTGTCCCGAGCAGCGGCGCATCGACCGCGAGCGCGTCGGCGCACTCGGCGAGCAGGGTCGGCACGTCCGGGAAGCCCTGGCGGC
>JBEAPQ010000390.1:0-3172 GCA_041164325.1 Planctomycetota bacterium
GCCCACTTCCGCCCGCGGCTACGCTCGGGCTCGGGGAAGTTACATGTCGCTGCCGCTCGCTCCCGCCATCCGATCGTCCGAAGAGGGCCTCGCCCAGGGCCTTCCGCTGCGCGTGCTGACCGTCAGCTCGGTGTTCCCCAATGCGGTGCAGCCGGTCTTCGGCACCTTCGTGCTCGAGAGGGTGCGGGCCATGGCGCGGATGGCCGAAGTCCGCGTCGCGGCTCCCGTCGCGTGGTTTCCCGACTGGTTCCGACCGGCGCCCTACCGCTGGCGTCGTCACGCGGGGATTCCTCACGTCACCGAACTCGCGGGTGTGCGGGTCTTCCATCCGCGTCGCCTCGTGATTCCGAGGATCGGTCGCGCAGCCAACGCGCAGGCCTACCGGCGGGCCCTGAGCTGGACGGTCCGCGCGGCTCTCGCCGAGGCGCCGGTCGACATCATCGACGCGCACTTCGTCTGGCCGGACGGCCACGCTGCGGTCGAGGTCGGAAGGGAGTTCGGCATTCCGGTCAGCATCACCGGACACGGATCGGACCTGACCTACGCACCCCAGTTCGCCGTCGTCGGTGCCCAGACCCGCACGGCGCTGCGACATGCGAACCAGGTCCTGACCGTCAGTCGCTCCCTCGCTCGACTGGCCGAACGGCTCGGCGCGGACCCCCAGAGGGTTGCCGTCGTCCCCAACGGCGTCGACCTGGATCGCTTCCGTCCTCCCGCGGACCGCCGCTCCGCCCGTCGCAGTCTCGGACTGGCAGACTCGGCGCGGCTGGTCGTCGGCGTGGGCGCCCTCGTACGACACAAGGGGTTCGACGCTGCCATCGAGGCGCTCGCGACCAGGAAGCTATCCGGCGCCCGGGCCCCTCTTCTGGTCCTCGTCGGGGACGGACCCGAGCGTCGGCGTCTCCAGCAGCTCGCCGAGAAGCTCCGCGTCGCGCACCGGGTCCGCTTCTGTGGGTCACGATCCCACGCCGAGGTCGCGCGTTGGATGGGCGTGGCCGACGCCCTCCTGCTGCCCTCGCACCGCGAGGGATGGCCGACCGTGCTGTTCGAAGCATGGGCCTGCGGGACGCCCATCGTCGCCACTCCGGTCCACGGGGTTCCGGAAGCCTTCGACCGGCCGGGCCTCGGCATCCTGCTGCGCGACCGCATGCCGGAGACGGTCGCAGATGCTCTCGCGACTGTGCTCGCGCAGCGCTGGGACCCGGCGCCGATGCGTGCCTACGCGTCCAGCCACACGTGGGACGACGTGGCGCGCCGCACCCTGGGACAGCTGCGGCGCGTGGCCGGACTTCCTTGGTCCGCGGCGACAGATTCCGAGTGGGAGGCATGGACCACCAGACAGATGTCCTGACGCTGGTGCCCGACCTCTGGACCGCCGGCCTCGAACGCGTGGCGCTCGACGTCGTCGAGGGCACGGGCGCCCGCTTCCGCCAGCGTGTCGTCTGCTTCGAACCCGCCGAGCGCGCGCCGGCGACCACACCGTCCGGCATCCCGGTCGACACGATCCGCCGGGCACCCGGATTCGACTTCCGGTTCGTCCTGGGGCTCGCCGCGCACCTGCGGCGCATCCGCCCCCGCATCCTGCACGCGCACAACCCGACCGCACTCTTCTACGGCAGCCTCGCGGCACGCCTGGGCCCACCGCTCCGCATCCTCTACACGGACCACGCGCAAGAGTCGCCGCTGTCCCCACGCGGGGCGCGCGCCCTGCGCGTCGTGCGCCGCCGCCGGCAGACGCACGTGGTTGCCGTCGCCCACCATCTGGCCGAACGACTCGTGCAGACGGATGGCTGGCCCGCGGAGCGGGTGCGTGTGATCCACAACGGTGTCCCCGGCCTCGCCAGCCGCGAACCCGGACCACATCGCAGGCCCACGCACGGGTTCCGCATCGGGGTCGTCGCCCGGATCTCCCCGGTCAAGGACCACTCGACGATCGTGCGGGCACTGGCCCGCGCTTTGCCGGACGTGCCATTCGTATCGCTCGACGTCATCGGCGACGGCCCCCTGCGTGCCGCGCTGGAGAGCGAGGTCACGACCCTCGGCATCGGCGCCCGGGTCCGGTTCCTCGGACGCCGGACGGACGTCCCCTCGCTGCTGACCAACCTCGATCTCTTCGTCTCCGCATCCCGCTCGGAGGGCCTGCCGCTCGCCGTGCTCGAGGCCATGGCCGCGGGCTGCCCGATCCTGTGCTCGGACATTCCGGGCCACCGTGAGATCCTCGCAGAGGGCCGGACCGCGCGGTTCTTCCCGGTGGGCCAGCCCGCGGCGTTGGCCGCCCAGATCGTGCACGCCGCCCGCATGCGCGAGGAGGGTGCCGCGCTCGGTGCGGCGGCGCGGCAGGTGGCACGGACGCAGCACGGGACCGACTCGATGGTACGCGCCTACGCCGACGCCTTCGCGGAGCTCCTCGCATGAACGACGCGGGACTGCGGATGCGCGTGCAGGGGCGCCGCATCTCCGTGGAGCCGACGGCGTTCGGCCAGCTGGAGGCGGTGTCCGACCCTGCCGACGCGAGAGAGGTCCGGACCCGGCTCGACGCCGATGGATGCGTGTTGCTGCGCGCGTTCGTGTCCACCGTGAAGGTCGCCGCGGCAGCGCGCGCCGTGCGAGACCACCTCGCCACTTCCGACGGAACGGACGGCCAGCGGCGGAGCAAGCGGGTACTGACCGAACTCGCCGACGCGCCCGCCGTGCGCGCGCTCCGCCAGGACGCACAAGTCCTCGGCTGGTTCTCATCTGTCTTCGGCGAGCCGGCGCGCTCGTTCGACCACACCTGGGTCCGCGCAGTGCCGCCCGGCGATGGCACCGCACCGCACTGCGACCTGCCCTACATGGCGCGTGGAACCGACCGATTCCTGACGCTGTGGCTGCCGCTGACACCCGTGACGCTCGCGGACGGACCGCTGGCCATCCTGGCCGGATCGCACCAGCACCCGACCATCCAGGACTACTGCCGACTCGATGCGGACCACCTGCCGCGACGGCTCCTGCCCCGCTTCCGCCACGGACGACGCGTTCCCGAGGCCAAGTTCAGCCGCAACGCAGACGGCTGCCGCCGCGAACTCGGGGGGCGCTGGCTGACGTCCACGTTCGAGCCCGGCGACGCCGTCGTGTTCTCGGCACGGACGCTGCACTGCTCGCTGGACAACACCGGCCTTGGATCCCGGCTCTC
>JBEAPQ010000391.1:0-18756 GCA_041164325.1 Planctomycetota bacterium
TCGGGCCGGCCCGGCGGGCCGGCGGGAGGCCGGATCTTACGGGGGAGAGTCCCCGGAAAGACCCAGGAAGACTCACCGGAGTGCGCGCCCCCACCCGAGACGGACGAGTCCTGGCACGAGACCCGGAGGGCTCCTACCACCGGCCCGGCGGGAACGTTAGCTTCTCGCGCTGAACCTCCGGGCCCAGCCTCCCGTTGCGCCCGATTCCCGGCCCTCCCGTGAAGCTCCGCGTCCTCGCTTCGTCGCTCGCCCTGCACACCGGCGTTCTCGTCGGTGCCGCGGCGTGGGCGTTCGGGGCCGCGGGCGGGGCGCCCAGGACCCCGGCCGTGGTCCGGTTCGAGCCGGTGGCGCATCCCGCAGCGCAGGCCCAGGAGGACCGGACGCCGTCGCCCGAGTTCGAGGACTTGGAGCCGATCCAGCCGGACGAGCAGGTCGAGGAGCCGTCGCCGCGGCCGTTCGAGCCGCCCGCAGCCCAGCTTCCGCAGGCCGAACGGACCGCCACACCCGACGCCATCCTCCCCGACCTGTTCGCTCAGGTCCGGGTGCCCGAGGCACCGGCTCAGCCGCCCGAGACCCCGACGGAACACCCCGAACCGCAGCCCCGCACGGCAGAGCCCGCGGTTCCCCCGAGCCCAGCCCCCGCGCCGGCGCGCGTCGAGGCGAAGGCGGTCGACAGTCGGAACTCCCCGCCCGCGTATCCGCAGCGCGCGATCCGCGACAGCCACGAGGGAACGGTGGGACTGCTGGTCTCGATCGATGCGACGGGACGCGTCCTCGACGTGACGATCACCGCACCGTGCCGCCACCCCGAGCTGAATCGGGCCGCCCGGGACGCGGTCCAGGACTGGCGATACGAACCCGCGCGACTCGACGACGAACCCGTCGCATCCGAGAAGGTCGTGGAGATCGTCTTCGAGCTGCGGTCGCAGTCGGTCACCCGAACGGACGACCGGCGGTGAGTTGCCTGCGGGAGGGCGTGCCGGTGAACCCGTCACGGGTGGCCCGCGACACGGCTCGGCTCAGGACTCTTGCACGGCCTGAGCCGGCGGCTCAGGCCGGAAGTCGCCGCCGAGGGCCTTGAACAGCGCAATCAGGTTGGTTGCCACCGCCGCGTCGCTGCGTGCCAGGTCGTCTTCGATCGTCGCGACGATGCGCTGCGAGTCGAGGACGGTCTGGAAGTCGGTGAGCCCCTCGCGGTACTGGGTCTCGGCGAGCGTGACCGCACGGCGGGCCTCCTCGGCCGCACGCGCCAGCGACGCCCGCCGCGCCTGCTCGCGGACGAAGCTCGTCAGCGCGTTCTCGGTCTCCTCGATCGCAAGCAGGATCGACTGCTCGTAGACCACGGCGGCCGCTTCGGCCTGCGCCTCGAACGACAGCACGCGGCTCTTCAGTCGACCGCCGTCGAACAGAGTCCAGCGAATCGAAGGCCCGACGTTGAAGAACAGGCTGTCCCCGTCGACGAGATCCGCAGCACCGTCGGACTGGATGCCGAACTGCCCTGAGATCAGGAGCCGCGGGTAGCGATCGGCCTCGGCCACGCCGACGCGCGCGACCTCAGCCGCAAACTGCCGTTCTGCGCGGCGCACATCGGGCCGACGCAGCAGCAGGTCGACCGGTGCGCCCACCGCGACGTGGACGGGCAATCCCGGCAGCACGCCGCTCCGCGCCGTGTCGAGGTCGAGGCGACCGGGCGCCTCCCCGACGAGGACGGCAAGCCGGTTCGCGGCGACGATCGCCTCTGCCTCGAGCTGAGGAAGGCGCGCCCGGGTCTGCTCGACGTTGGTGCGCGCCTGCGCCACGTCGCGCTCGACGACGAGCCCCGCGTCGCTGCGCGCCAGCACGAGCTCGAGCGTCCGCTGCTGCAGCGCGAGGTTCTGCTCGGCAATCGCGAGTCGGCGCTCGGTCGCCCGCACCTCGACGTAGGTCCGCGCAACCTCCGCGGCCACGGTCAGCGCAGCAGCCTGCAGGTCTGCGGTGCTCGCCTCGACGTCGCGGTCGGCCGCCTCCACGCTGCGTCGCACACGACCCCAGAGATCGAGTTCCCAGGCTGCATCGAAGTTCACCGTGTGGATGTCGGTGGCCGGGATGAATGCGCCGAACGGCGTATTGGTGCTCGCTTCGGAGTGCTGGTAGTCCGCGTTGGCCTCCAACGTGGGGGACCGACCCGCTGCGGCAACCCCACGCAGCGCACGGGCACTCTGCAGGCGGGCGAGCGCGGCCTTCAGGTCGAGGTTCGAGCGGAGCGCACGCTCGACCAGATCGCCCATCTGCTGGTCCTCGAAGTGGCGCCACCACGCGTCGCGCGCGGCCTCGCCATCCTCGATCCCGCCGATCCGGGCTTGCGACCAGGAATCGGGCAGATCGAGCGTCGGCGGCTGGTAGGCCGGACCAACGGTCGTGCAGCCGACCGCGAACAGGGAGACTCCGCCGGCAAGCAGAGCACGCACGAGAGACGCACCCATCACGCGAACTCCAGGGGCGCACTGCCACTCGACCCTTCGCCCGTCACCCGCTCGAACTCGGCGTCGCGTGCGGCCTCCCGTTGGCGGTCAGTCGCGAGCAGCTGGTAGAAGACCGGCACGACGAACAGCGTGAACAATGTGCCCAACAGCATGCCGGCCACGAGGACGATGCCGATGCTGTTGCGCGCCGCGGCCCCCGGACCGGTGACCAGCACCAGCGGGAAGTGACCGAAGATCGTCGCCGCTGTCGTCATCAGCACCGGGCGCAGGCGCGTCGCCGCGGCCTCGCGCAGCGCGCTCGACTTGTCCGAGCCCCGGCTCTGCAGCGTGTTGGCGAACTCGACGATCAGAATCCCGTTCTTCGCGACCAGCCCCACCAACGTGATCAGCCCGACCTGTGAATAGACGTTGATCGTCGTCAGATCGACGAACGCGAAGATCAGCGCGCCGCTGATCGCCAGCGGCACGGATCCGAGAAGCACGATCAGCGGGTCACGGAAGCTGCGGAACTGGGCGGCCAACACCAGGTAGACCAGCAGGATGGCGAAGCCGAGCGTCGTGAGGAGCGTCGAACCCTCGTTGCGGATCTGCCGCGACTCACCGCCGTAGTCGAGAGAGACTCCCGTTCCTCCGACCCGACGGGCCGCGTCTTCGAGGATGCGCAGCCCCTCCTCCTTGGTGACGCCCGGCGCGACGCCGGCGAAGACCTTGACCGCGTTGCGCTGCTGGAAGCGATTGAGGGTCCGCGGTGCGGCCTCCGCTCGGATGTCGACGAAGGAGCGCACCGGCACCATGTCGCCAGCCGGAGTCTTGATCTTCAGATCGAGGAGAGGACCGACCGTCGCCCGATCCTCTCGACCGATCTGCGGAATGACCTTGTAGCTGCGGTCGTACCAGTTGAAGCGGTTGACGGACCCGCCGCCGAGCAGCGCACCGAGCTCCCGACCGACGCTCGCGAGGTCCATGCCGAGGTCGGCGACCCGCTCGCGGTCGACGTTCACCCGCGCCTCCGGCTTGTCGATCTTCAGATCCGTGTCGACGTAGAGGAACTTCCCGGACGCCCAGCCGGCGCCCACCACCGCCTGCGCGGTCTGCAGCATGTCCTCCAGAGGCTGCGCACTCTGCAGCACCAGCTCGACGTCGTACTGGCCGGACGTGGGCAACGGCGGGTCGAGGCGCGGGAAGACGCGGACGCCGGGAACCTGCGACACCATGCCGTACAGCTGGCCGAACAGTTCCTGCGTCGAGCGACTGCGCTCGGTCCAGTCCTTGTTCACCATGCCGCCGAAGCCGCCCCAGTCGGCGACCAGGGACCACATGAACTTGGTCTCCGGGAGCTGGTGGATGATCCCCACGACCTCCCGCGACGCACGGTCGACCGCCTCGATCGTCGCGTCGGGCGCGGGCTCGAAGAACAGGCTCACATGGCTCTGGTCCTCGATCGGTGCCAGCTCCTTCTGGGACATCGTGTAGAGCGGGTAGGCCGCGAGCGTCACCAACAGCGCCGCCGCGACGACCGCCCAGCGGATCGCCAGCGCCCCATCCAATGCCCAGCGGTAGACGTTCCGGATGCGGTCGAAGCCCGCATCGATCCAGCGCGTGAGCCGCGGCTGCCGGCCGTGCGGGCTGACGAAGTAGGCGCTCATCACCGGAGACAGGGTGATGGCGACGAAGCCCGAGACCAGCACGGCGGCGGCGAGCGTGATCGCGAACTCGAGGAACAGCGCGCCCGTCAGACCTCCCTGGAAACCGATCGGCGTATAGACCGCGGCCAGCGTGATCGTCATCGCGATGATCGGGCCGACCAGCTCGCGTGCGGCCTCCGCAGCCGCTGCCATCCGACTCTTGCCCATGCGCACGTGGCGCTCGACGTTCTCGACGACCACGATCGCATCGTCGACCACGAGTCCGACCGACAGCACGATCGCCAGGATCGTCAGGAGGTTCAGCGAGAACCCGAGACCCGCCATCACGATCGCCGCGCCGATCAGGGACACCGGCATCGCGACCAGGGGCACCAGCGCCGTGCGGATCGACCCGAGGAACAGGAACACCACGAGGCCGACGATCAGGATCGTCTCGACCAGAGTCGCGGAGATCTCCTCCAGCGCATCGCGCATGAAGCGCGTGCCGTCGTAGGCCATGCGCATGGCCACGTCAGCGGGCAGTGTCGCCCGGATCTGGTCCATCTTGGCCTGCAGCGCATTCGAGACCTCGATCTCGTTGGCGCCGACGAGCGGCCAGACTCCCAGGTAGACGCTCGGCTTGTCGTCGTACTTCGCGACGAAGTCGGCCTCCTCGGCACCGAGCTCGACGCGCGCCACGTCGCGCATCCGCACGATCGCGCTGCCGCGCTGGATGACGATCAGCTCCTCGAACTCCTCGATGGTGCGGAGGTCGGTGTTGGCCAGCAGGCTGACCTTGACGTCCTCGCCCTTGGTCTCGCCGACGGCCGCGAGGTAGTTGTTGCGCTGGATGGCCGCGTAGATGTCGCCCGGCGAGAGGTTGTGTGCGGCGAGCTCGTCGGGATCGATCCAGACCCGCATCGCGAACGGCTGGCCGCCCTCGTTGTTGGTGACCCTCTGGACGCCCGGGGTCGTCGCCAGCTCCGGCTGGACGCTGCGCGTCAGGTAGTCGGTCAACGCGGCGAGCGAGCGCTCTTCGGACGTGAAGCTCAGGTAGAACGACGCGTAGGGCCGGTCGGCACGCTGCACCTCCACCGTCGGCGGCTCCGCCTCCGTCGGCAAGTCGCTCCGGATCTGCTGGAGCTGCGCTGTGACCTCGGCGAGCGCGCGCGTGGTGTCGTAGCCGAGCTCGAGGCGGATCGTCACCTGGCTGAGGCTCGCCCGACTCTGGGACTCGATGTGGTCGACCCCACCGATCGACGCGACGGCGCGCTCGATCGGAGTCGTCAAGAACCCGCGGACGGTCTCGGCGCTGGCGCCGACGTAGACGGTGTTGACCAGGATCGACGCGCTGTCGAGCCTCGGATACTGCTGGACCGGCAGGTTGGTGGCCGTGCGGACCCCGACCAGGATCAGCGCGAGGTTCACCACCAGCGCGAGCACCGGATGGCGCACGAAGACGTCCGTGACGGCCTTCATCGACCGTCCTCCCGCTGATGGCTGGCAGCCGACGGGTCCCGCTGCACCACGTGGACCAGAGCGCCTTCCCGCAGCTTGAACGACCCCACCGTCGCGACCCGCTCGCCCGGCTCCAGGCCCGCAAGGATCAGCACGTCACCCCCCACCGTGGTGCCACTCTCGACGCGTCTCTGACGGCTGCGAAGCCGGCCCTCGGCGTCCGCCTCGAGCACGTAGACCGCATTGCCGTCCGGCCCCCACCGCAGCGCGCTCACCGGCACGGCCGGAACCATGCGTTCCGCGGCGATCGGAATCCGGACGCGCACCGACGAGCCAGGCCGCGGCAGCGGTTCGATGCCGGTCAGCGCGGCGCGGACGACCGCGTTGCGCGTCGCTGCATCGACCTGGGCATCGACCGCTCGGATCACGGCGGGCACCGGCTCGGCGGCCCCCGTCAGGATCACGTCGATGGAAGATCCAGCCTGCAGCTGGCGGGCGATCTCCTGCGGCACCGAGAAGTCGACGTGGACCGAGTCGGCGATGCCCTGCAGCGTCGTGATCGTGGTGCCAGGCTGGAGGTACTGACCGACGTGCAGATCGACGAGGCCGACCCGCGCCGGGAACGGCGCGCAGATGCGCTTCTGCGCCAGGACGGCCTCCAGGCGCGCGACCTGGGCATCGGCCATGTCGCGCTCTGCGCGAGCCCGGTCGACGTCGGCCGCCGATGCCCCCTGACTCTGCTGGGCACGCTCCATGCGGCCGAGCATGGAGGCGGCCAGCCGGGCCTCGGCACGCAGCGCCTCGAGCTGGGCCGACTCGACCGCGACGTCGAGCTGGACCAACACGTCGCCCGCGGCGACCAGGGCGCCCGTCTCCAGGTGGACCTCGCGGACCGTGCCGGCGAGCTCGTTGCGCAACGTGATCGAACGCAGCGCGCGCACCGTCCCGATCGCCGTGCTGAGCGGCGTGTGGGCGCGGCGTGCCACGATCGCGGCCTCGACCGCCTCGGCGGGCTCGGGCATCGCTGCTGCGGCCGCCTTCGACGCAGCCATCCGCTCCAGCTTCCCGTCGTAGAGCGCGTAGGCGACGCCACCCAGGACAGCGAACAGGACGAGGGTGCCGACCGTGCGGCCGAGGATGCTGCGGGTAGCGGGAGAGAACATCGGGATGGCTCGGTTCGACCGATCGTCGACCGCGGTTGCATCGTGCCCACTTCGATCCGGTAGTCCACAGGGCCGCGGCGCAGGCCGCGGCCCGGGACGAGCTCAGTCAGCCACGGATCGCGGTGCGAACGTGCAGAGCCGCTCGACGCGGGCCGCCGAGCCGTCGCGGACGAAACCTTCGAGCTGGGCTGGATCCTTCAGCTGCTGACCGCGAACCCGCGGCACCACGTGGAAGGCCGTCGAGACCTCCGGCAGTGCGCTCAGATCCCCCCAGAGCTTCTCGAACTGTGAGACCGGGAAGACGTCTTCTTGGCCGTGACCCCAACGCTTCTTGACGTCCTTGATCGTCACGTAGGTCGGCATGCGCTCGGCGACCCGACGGACCGCGCGCGTGACCTCCTCGTCGTCGGCCAGCTGGTGGCGGGCGAGCCCGAACAGATCGAGGAGCGCATCGAGATCGACCCAGGTCGTCCCGGTGTTGTAGTAGCTCAGCCGGAACTCGGCCGCCTCGTCCGGCATCGCGAGCCCCTCGACGAGGCGCACCCGGCCATCGACGCGGGCCAGCCCACCGCCGACATCCTCGATCCGCCGCGGCACGACCTCGAACGTCATCGCACGACCCGCCGCGAGCACGAGGCCGAGGCGTGCCGGATCGAGATCGACCCCGACCGTGTCGACGTTGTGGACGCAGAGCCAGCGCAGGTTCGGCTGCTCGTCGAGCAGACGACGAAGCACGCCGTTGCGGAACATGTTCGGCACCTCGAAGAAGTGTCCGACGGGGTGCATGCACGCCTGCGGCAGGTTGTCCGTGTAGTCGGTCGCCTCGCCGCTCGACCGCGCCCACCCGATCAGGGCTTCGTGGACGGACTCGCGCATCCGCTGGCGCCGCTCGTCGAGCACCTGGTGTGAGGTCTCCTCCCACAGGAACCGCAGGTCCCGCTCGGTCGGCACGAGCCGCAAACCCACGGCCCGCCCCGGGGACGCAAGACCGAGGACATGCGGGTCGTCTGCATGGCTCTGGAGCGCGCTGTCGATCGGACCGTGGGTGAACACCGACGTCGTGAAGACGTGCGGGATCCGCGCTCCGACCTCCTGGGCGATGCGGCGGGTCTTCGCGAGGTGGACGTCGAGGAAGCTCCGGTGACGCCCGCCGAAGCGACAGAACGGGTGGAGCGCCTTGACCACGCCCGCCCCCTGGGTCCATCGGCTGGCGGCGCCGCCGGCGAGGGTCACGACCGCGACCTCGCCGCGCGCGAGGGCGGCGCGGCCGAGCTCGGCCAGCCCGGGGTCCACGCCCGGAAGCGTGTCGAGGACATCCTCCGGCTCGACGTCCTCCACCGACGCGCTGGGCGGCAGCCGGTTCTGCGCCAGACCGATCCGGCCCGCGACCAGGTCCCGCCGGATGCGCTCGTGGAGCTCACGGTCGAAACCTGCCTCCGCGAGCCGCACGGACAGCGCGTGATCCCCGACCTGATCCGCTCCCGGAGCGGGCAGCATCGCGTCGAACAGGCGGGGCAAGAGCCCCCCGAGCTCGGTGCGGGTCCGGCACGCGGAGCCCACCCGCTCCAGCTCGCGGCGACGGCTGGCCGGCAGCCTTGCCGGATCGACCCGCAGCAGCGAAGGGAAGACGAGCGCGTAGTAGCCCTCGGCGAGCAGCGCCTCGTCGCCCGGCACGAGCGCAGCCGTCGTGCCGACCGGGTTGATCGCGAAGTCGTAGACCACGGGATCCATCGCGAACGGCAGCGCATCCGCGAAACGACGCTTCTGCGTGAGCAGCACCTCCTGGACCAGGTCGCGCACGCCGGGCCCGAGGGCAGGATCGACGAAGAACCCCATGCCGCCGCCCGACATCCCACCGAGCATCAGGAATCCGCGGTAGCCGTCCCCGAGCCGATCCCTCAGTTCCTCGATGACGGCTGCGGTGAACGCGTTCGTCGCCCAGGGCACGATCGTCGTGATCGGTCCGTCGAAGTTCCGGCTCGTCGCCCGTGCCACGGCGTCGATGTCCGATGCCCGGAGTCCGGCGAGGATCTCGTCGAAGATCGACTCGGCTTCGTGGCGCGCCGTCCGCTCGGGCTCCCGGCGCAGCAGGTACTTCTCGGTCACCATCTCGAGGATGGGACCGACGTTCTGGGCCATGCCCCCGTGCACGAGGACGAGCCCGTCCTGCAGGGCCTGCCGTGCGGCCTTCGGGAAGGCCTCATCATCGAGGGTCTGGTGGCCGGGCAAGAGTCGGCCTCGGCTGATCGACTCCTCCGGGTCACCCGGCCCGGCGCGCTGGCCTTCGATGCGCTTGAGCCCGGGCCAGATCCCGCCCGAATCCTGCCAACCACCGCCCGAGCCGCCCAACCACTCGCCGAGGATGGCGCGCGCGGCGACCGTCCGGCGCTCGCCTTCCTCGAGCGGTCCAGTCAAACGCTTCGTCTGTCCGGTCGCGCGCATGCAGAGCGCGATCAGGGACGCGAGGAGGTTGGTCGACACCGCAAGGCGTGAGCCCTTCGGGATGTCGCGGACCCGGCTGACGACCTCGAGACCCCGTCCTTCCCCGCAGAGCGTTGCCAAGACCTGCCGGAGCTCGCGGTCCGAGCCTTCCAGTCCGGGCGGAATCACGCCCGCGCCGATGATGGCCGCCTTCAGCAGTCCCAGGTGGTCCCGCGCGAAGTCGAACACCTCCTCGAGCGAGTCGATGTCGGCGAACGCCCCGAGGTCGACCGAGCACAGGCGCAGCACCGGCGCGTCGATGACGCGGAGCCAGCACTCGATGGGCGGCTCCGGCCTGGGGTCGCGCCCGCGGACCGCGAGGTCGACGGACGCGTTCAGCACGCGCGCGCCCTCCGGGTGGTCCATGCCGAGGAAGAAGATGTCGCTCCACGCCGAGTGCGTGAGGTCCATCCGCACCGGCGTGCGCTCGCGCAGCACCGGGTAGGGCGCGTCCGCATCGGCACGCGCGAGCAGTTCGCGGCGGAGCCGGAGCGGCTGGTCGAGCGGGTGCCCGACCCGGAACATCCACTGGTTGCCCTGCGCCGAGCGCACGCTGCGACGCACCTGGTCGGCCAGCGTCTGGAAACCCAGCTGGTGATAGGCCTGTGCGAGCGCCGAACTCAGCGCGTCGTTGGGACCCGACGCCTCCTCGGCGCGCAGGAACACGGCGATCGCCTCCTCGAACCGCCGAGCCAGCAGATGGCGGTAGCCGTCGTAGGGCACGCGTCCGCGCGGCGCGAATCCCGGCCGACTCGGCAGCTCGTCCCGGTGGATCGAGCACAGGAAGAACAGCGCACGCACCCGCTCGTAGAGGTTGCTGGTCGCACGCCGGAACGCCTCGAGATCCGCGCACTCGATCCCGAGTCCACGCACGTCGAGGTCGGAGACGAGCTCTGCGAGCGGTCGATCCCGGAGGGCGGGGTCCGTCGCCGTCAGCGCAGCCCGGAGGCGACCGCTCAACGGGGCGCCTCCACAGGGGCACCTTCGGTGCGCTCGCGTTCGGCGAGCACGGCCAGGACGACCTCGAGGAACTCGTCGCGATCGACCCCCGCGAGCCCGAGCTCGAGTTGGGCTGCGAAGAGCCCGAGGCGCTCGCCGAGGTCGTGACGCACGCCCGCCACCTCATGGGCGAGGTAGCGTTCCCGACCGATCAGACGGGCGAGCGCATCCGTCAACGTCGCGCCCTCGCCGAGCATGCGCAGCTGCTCGAGCACTGCGGGCGTCAGCACGTGCAGCCCGAAGAAGCACAGGTAGCGACCCGCACGCAGGCCTGGCACCGCAAGCTCCTGCTCCGCGGCCGTGGGTGTCGGCTTCTCGAGGACCCGCTCGACCTCGTAGAGCCGGGGGCGGCCGGGCACGAGGCGCCCGCCGACGGTTCCGAAGCGCCCGATGCGGTTCTCGCGCGTGGCCTGGACCGCGGACACGGCAGCGCCTTCGCGTCGGGCGACTTCGACGAGCTGCCGGGCGCAGCCGACACCCCCCCGGGCCACGAACAGGTGGTCACCCACGACGTGCAGGAACGGATCGTCACCGACGAAGTCCGCGGCGCGGAGGAGCGCGTCCCCGTAGCCCCGCGGCTCGTCCTGCTGCACGAAGTGCATGCGGACTCCGACGTCGCCGGCCGCTTCTTCGAACGCTCCCTCGTCCCCTGGTCGGACGACGACCGCGACGTGCTCACACCCTGCGGCCGCGACGTCGTCGCAGAGCACCCGCAGCACAGATCGAGTCCGGCCATCCCGGTCGACGACTTCCTGGAGCGGGATGCGGCGCTGGCCGCGACCCGCGGCAGTCACCACGGCCTTGTGGATTCGCATGGGACGGACAGGCTACGCGACCACAGGAATCCGTCCCAACGACCTCTGTCCCGGACCGCGACCCGGTCCCAGCAGCCCCGCACTCATGGAACGGCGACCCGGCTGCCGAAGAGCCCCAAGGCATGGGGCGCACACGCTGCACGACGATCCGGCGGACGAACCTCGCCGATGGGACCCCCATCCCCGAGGAACGCAGCGACGAGCAGCTCGAGCGAGACCTCGCCATCGACCAGGCGATCCGCGCCGCCGACGCCGCACGCCGGGCACGCCGCCAGCTGATCCGCTCCATCACCGACACGACGTTCCTGCTGACGCTGCTGGTGCTCGGGATCGGCTCCGGGGCGTGGGACCCGCTCGCCCGAGCGCTCTTCGTCGTCGGACCTCTCTGCGGCTTCCTGCTCGAGAAGCTCCCGTCCGAACGTTTCGTCACGGGACTCGTCGGCCTGATGGCATTCCTGGCGTGCGTGCCGTCCGGGATGGACCTCGGTGTGTGGCTGCTCTTCGGCGCGCTGCCGACCCTCGCCCTCTTCGTCGCATACGGCACGCGCCGCGAGGCCCGGGACCACGCAACGTCGATGTGACGCGGGGCCGGACTTGGATCCGGGTCCGGTTGCGCTTCACGTAGGAGCTCGCGCGGTCCTCCGACCGCCCTCCCGACGATGAAACGCCATCCGCTCGCCTGCCTCACCGCCATCGCCGTCACGTGTGCGGCGTCCGTCACGTCCCAGGAGCCGGCCCGCCTCCTCCGCTACCCACACGTCCAGGGCGACCGCGTCGTGTTCACGAAGGGCGGCGACCTGTGGACCGCCTCGATGCAGGATGGTCTGGCCCGGCGGCTGACCAGCTTCGACGAAGGTCTCGAGGTCTTCGGGAGGATCTCCCCCGACGGCTCGCAGGTCGCGTTCTCGGGGGAGTACGGCGGAACGCGCCAGATCTTCGTCGTGCCGATCGAGGGTGGGACGCCGCGCCAGCTGACCCACTACCCCGACGTCGGCCCGATGCCGCCGCGCGGCGGCTTCGACAACCTCGTCTACGACTGGACTCCTGACGGGGCCCACATCCTCGTCAAGTCGAACCGGACACCCTACGGCCAACGGGTCGCCCGGTACTTCTTGGTTCCTGCCGACGGCTCGGGGCTCGAGCAGCCGCTGCAGATCCCGGAGGGCGGCCCCGCGACGCTGTCGCCCGACGGTTCGAAACTCGCCTACAACATCATCAGCCGCGAGTGGCGGACCTGGAAGCGCTACAACGCGGGGCGCGCGCAGGACGTCCATGTCTACGACCTCGACGCCGACACCGTCGAACAGCTGACGACGTTCGACGGCACCGACAACTGGCCGATGTGGCTCGGCGACCGGATCTACTTCACGTCGGATCGGAACGGCACGCTGAACCTCTGGTGCCGTGACCTCGCAACCGGCACCGAGCGGGCGGTCACGGAGTACACCGACCACGACGTGCTGTTCCCCGCGCGCGGGGACACCGGGATCGTGTTCGAGCGCGGAGGCGACCTCTACTTCATGGAGAGGAGCACCGAGCAGGTCCGCAAGCTGTCGATCCGACTCGCGGACGACGCCCCGTGGACCCGGCCGGTGTGGAAGGACGGGAGCCGGGCGTTCGGGGACTTCTCGCCGGACCCGACCGCCAAGCGCGCCGTCGTCGAGTTCCGCGGGGACCTGTTCCTCGTGCCTGCCGAGCACGGCGAGGCCGTCCACTGGACGAAGACGCCCGATCGGCGCGAACGCGACCCCGCGTGGTCGCCCGACGGGAAGAACGTGCTGTTCTTCGCGGAGCATGCCGACCGCTACGAGCTCTTCGTCAGGGGCGTGGCGCTCGGCCAGGAGATCCGACTGACCGAATCCAGCGAGGCTTGGCTGCAGTCCGCCCAGTGGTCGCCCGACGCCACGCACATCCTGTGCACGGACAACGCCGGGCAGCTGTTCACCATCGCCCTGGCGAATCGGGAACGCCGTGTCCTGGACCGGGCGACGGAAGACGTCGTCCGCAGCGCGCAGTGGTCGAAGGACGGTCGTTTCGTCTGCTACACGAAGACCTCGTCGAACGGCTACTCGGCCGTTTGGATCGCCGCCGTCGACGGCAAGACGCCGCCGGTCCAGGTGACGTCCGACGACTGGGACGACGGCAGCCCGAGCTTCGACCCCGCCGGTCGCTACCTGTTCTTCACGTCGGCGCGTGACTACCGCTACCGTCCGGTCGAAGGACTGGACGCACGCCTCTACGCGCTGCTGCTGACGGCCGACGCCCCCCACCCGCTCGCCTACCGCGACGACCTCGCGATCGTCGACGATGACAGCCCGCCCTCGACGGACGACGCGACGCTGCGGATCGACTTCGACGGCATCCGGGACCGTGAGGTCGTGCTGCCCGTGGCAACCGCCGAGGGCTTCTACGGTCTCCTGGGCGTCGAAGGCGGCTTGCTCTACGCGACCGGAGGCTCGCTGTGGCGCTACGACCTCGACTCCCGGAAGTCGGACGAGGTCCTCGACGGCGTCGCGCGCGTCGTGCCGACTCCCGACGGCAAGAAGCTCGTCTACCGGCACGCGGGCAAGCTCTGCGTCGCCGCGGCGAGGCCCGGTCAGGCCCTGGGCCGGGACGCGATGCAGACCGACGGCATCCGGCTCCGCGTGCATCCCCCGACCGAGTGGGCCCAGATGTACGGGGACGCGTGGCGGATCATGGGCGACTTCTTCTACGACCCGGACATGCACGGCGTGGACTGGGCGGCGATGCGTGCCAAGTACGCACCGCTGGTCGCCCACGTCTCGCACCGGAGCGACCTCGACTTCCTGATCGGGGAGCTGATCGGCGAGCTGAACTGTGGGCACACCTACGTCCAGCCCGGCGAGACGCCCGCCGTGGACCGCGTCGATGTCGGCGTGCTGGGCTGCGAGTTCGAAGCGGACCGCGGCCATCTCCGCATCGCGCGGATCCTCGGGGGTGAGAACTGGCACGAGTCGACGCGCAACCCGCTCCGCGAACCGGGCGTCGACGTCCGCGCGGGCGACTTCCTGCTCGCGATCGACGGGAGGCCGCTGACCGCCGGGGATGACCCATACCGCCTCCTCGAGGGGAAGGCGAACGCCTGGGTCGAACTGACGGTCCACGACCGCCCGTCGATGCACGGCGCGCGCAAGGTCCGGGTCCGGACCCAGACGTCCGAGGTCGCGCTCCGCTACGTCGGCTGGGTCCAGCGCAACCGCCGCATCGTCGACGAGCTGTCGGGCGGGCGGATCGGCTATGTGCACGCCCCGAACACTGCGATCGAAGGGCACCGCGAGCTCTACGAGGGCTGGCAGGCGCAGGCGCGCGCCAAGGACGCGATGATCATCGACGACCGCTACAACGGCGGCGGCTTCGTGCCGGTCGACATGGCGCAGGCGATCGGCCAGCCGATGCTCAACTACTGGGCCCGCCGCCACCGCGCGCTGGCCCCGACCCCGGAACACGCCTTCGAGGGACCGCGAGTCATGCTGATCAACGGCTACTCGTCCTCCGGCGGCGACGCGTTCCCCTACTACTTCCGCAAGCTCGGGCTCGGAACGCTGATGGGGCAGAAGACCTGGGGTGGCCTCGTCGGCTACAGCGGGACGCCGACCCTGGTCGACGGCGGCGGGCTCGCGGTCCCGAACTTCGCGTTCGTCAACACCGACGGCGAGTGGGACGTCGAGGCCTACGGGGTCGAACCGGACATCGAGGTCTTCGATGACCCGACGCTGATCCAGGCTGGACGGGAGCCGATGCTCGAAGCCGCTGTCGCCCAACTGCTGGGCGAACTCGCCGCCGATCCCAAGCCCGCGCGGCCTCCGGTCCCGGCTGGCCCCGACCGACGCGGCCTCGTCGATCAGGGCGCGTCGCCGTTCCGACGCGGGCGGTGACGCTTGCCTCTGCCCAGCACCGCTCAGCCGAGCGGGTGCGGGCAGGGCACGCCGCGCGCGAACGCCACCGCGTTCTCCGCGGCCATGACCGCCATCCGATCCCGCACCTCGCGCGTGGCGCTGCCGAGGTGCGGCAGCACGACGACCCGGTCGTCACCGAGCAGACCGGGATGCACCGAGGGCTCCGCCTCGAAGACGTCGAGGCCGGCCCCACCCAGGTGTCCGGACCGGAGCGCCGCCACGAGCGCAGGCTCGTCGACGACCGTGCCACGCGCCGTGTTGATCAGGTAGGCGCCCGGCTTCATGGCCGCGAGGCACTTGGCATCCACGAGGTGGTGCGTCGCCTCGTTGCGCGGCACGTGGAGCGTGACGAAGTCCGAGTCCTGCAGCAGTGCGTCCAGAGCGACAGCCTCGACGCCGGGCACGTCGGCGACGCGCTCTGGGCTCCTCGTCCACGCGAGCACGCGCATGCCGAACCCGAGCGCGCGGCGCGCGACCGCAGCACCGATCCTGCCGAAGCCGACGATGCCGAGCGTCTTCCGCGCACCGTCCGGCGCGGGGCCGACCCCCGAACCCAGCAGGAGCTGGGGCCCCCAGGCCTGCCAGCGCCCTTGCTCGACGTAGCGGTGTCCCTCGACGACGCGCCGGGCGACCGCCAGGAGCAGCGCCCACGTCAAGTCCGCCGTCGCCTCGGTCAGGACTCCGGGCGTCGTGCCGATGGGGATGCCGAGCGCGCGCGCAGCGTCGACATCGATGTTGTCGAAGCCGACCGCCATCTGCGCGACGCCAAGGAGTCCGGGGTTCGCGACGAGAACGCCGCGATCGACGCGATCCGTCAGATGGCAGAGCAGGACGGCGTGTCGGCCGACGCCGGACAGCAGGGCGTCGTGATCGAGCGGCAGGTCCGCATCCGCTTGGCCGACCTCGAAGGGCAGGCCAGCCTCCCGGAGCACCGCGGCTCCGGCATCGGGGATCGCCCGCGTGACGAAGATCGACGCGGGCTTCGAACCGTCGCTCAACGCGCCTCGAAGGCCTCGAGGGTCTTCGGCATCAGGCCGTCGCGGTGGATCATCACGGCGAGCGTCTTCGCCGCCACGTAGGCGCGCGACATCATCACGTAGCCCTGGAACGGGCCGCGCGTCCCCCAGCTGTTCTTGACGACGTACCAGGTCGTGCCGCCGGGGCCCTTCGACCGGCCGACGATCTGCATCAGGTGGTCGTCGGTCGTCGACCGGTCGTCGAACATCTGCTGCCGCATCGCGTCGGTGATCTCGCCGGCCTCGAGTTCCGAGGACAGCTTCATGACGCCGCTGCTGTTGGTCCGCTCGCTGACATCACAGTCGAGAGCGATCGTGTAGCCGGCCTCGAGCGCGTGGTCGATGTTGGACAGCAGCTCCGCCACCGGGACGTTCCAATAGCCCTGGTAGCGCATCCAGTTGTCCGGGATCAGGAGCTCGGCCCGCTCGCCGAACCCGTCCGACTCGAAGGACATCAGCTCGACGTACTCCACCAACGGCAGGCCGAGGATGTCGTTCGCGTAGCTCTTCGGCGTCGCGTGGACACCCTTGACCTCGAAGGTCTCGGGCGGCGCCCCCAGATGCTCGTCGAGCACGGCGCGTACCGCAGCATCGAGTTCGTGGGTCGGCCGCTTGCCGGCGACGAACGGCCCCATGACTTCCTGCAGGGCTGCCTCCAGCGCGCCATGGTTGTGCTCGGCCGCTCCTCCGACGAGGCCCGGGAACGCCGAAGCCGGCGCGACACCATGGCGACGCGCGACGGCGACCACGTCGTGCGAGAGTCCTCCCTGCGAGAACTGCGCCTTGCCGTGGAGACGCACGAAGCGGCGGGCCTTCTCGACGTAGCCCCAGTAGACCGTGTGCATCTCCGAGAGATCGACCTGCTCCCCGTGGAGCCGCTCGATCTCGGATTCGAGGAACGAGGTCGTCGCGAAGCTCCAGCAGGTACCGGTCCGACCCTGCGACAGGATCGGTGTGTGGTCGAGCTGGATCTCGGCCTGGAAGTCGGACGGGCCGAGCGGCTTCCGGGCTTGGGCAGGAGCCGTGGCCGCGAGGCACGCGGCGACGGCGAAGATCGTGGCGAGGCGGTGTGCGGTCATCCGCGCATCCTAGCCCAGCCAGGATGCCGGGGTCAGCCGCCGATCGTCGTCAGCCCCGAGACCAGGGCGCGACCCGGGACGTTCGACAGGGCCTGGACCGTGCCGCCGAGGCGGAACACGCAGAGGCCGTGCACCTCGGAGTCGATCAGGATCGTCGAGGCATCCTGGAGCGCGATCGACCGGACCGTCGGATCGGAGTGCACGAAGACCGTGCCCTCGAACATCCGGAACACCGCAGCGCCCGCCGTGCCGACCGAGGCCACGAACGCGGTGAAGCCCGGCCCGTGGACCGGCGTCGAGAGCCGGACGCCCCAGGGCGCGCGGAACACCGGCTGCCCATCCTCGCCGTCCACCATCAGGTCACCGAGCCAGCTAGGCGCGCGGAACGCCGCGCTCCCCGCTCCCGGCAGGGCGAGCCCCCGACCGAGATCGCCATCGACCCGCTGGGCGAGCACCGTGCCGACCGCGCCGTCGAAGCGCTCGAACGTCGCCGGACGGCCGTCGTTCGGCTGCAGCACGGACAGGACCGCACCGTTGGCCGCGACCGCGTTGTCGAGGGGAATCAGCGAGCCTTCGGTCCAGGGCGCCGACAGCGGATTCGCCGTGAGCGTGAGGTTGGTCGTCATCGTCGTGCCGGGCTCGGCGCGGTGCAGGTCGAACCGTCCCGGATCGCCGATGCCCGCCGCGAACCCAGGGCCCGTCGCCACCGGGAGGATGATCACGCCGATGTAGGGCGTGAAGTTGTGGTCTCCGGTCCAGTGCGTCGTTGCCGCGACGCCCCGGAGGTCGAGCACGAAGCCTTCGTCCCGCAGCGCACCGTCCGTGTAGAGCAGGCTCGTCGCGTCGTCGTTGAGCATCATGCGCGGACCACCCGCGATCTCGGGCAGGTAGCCGGGGTCGTCGTACTTCGACGGAGTCGGCGTCGCCGCGACCGCCGTGCCGACTTCACCGACGATGTATACGTGCTGCTCCTCGTCCGGGCCGAACAGGAAGCCCGCCGTCCGACCGTCCGCCGAGGCGATGAACTCGGGCTTCATGTCGTTGACCCCCGGTCCGCCAGCAGGAGTCACGTCTTCCGCGACAGATCCATCCGCCAACGGGATGCGGAAGACCTCGGCGCGCTCGGAACCACACCACGCGACCAGCGAACCGACGGTCAGCGTCAACGGGTCCGCTGGATTCCGGCCGAGCATCACGCCGCGGGACGGCGCTTGGGTGCTCGCGAAGTCGAGGCCGTCGAGCCGGACCACGAACAGGTGCGGAAGCTGCTCATCGAGCGTGCACACGAGTGCGTGCGCTCCGTCCGGAGCGATCCCGATCCGGTCACCGAAGGGGTTCGCATCGCCAGCCGCGCCGAAACCCGCAGCCTCGAGGACCACGCGCGGATCGCCGTCGGCTTCGATGTGCAGATAGCCGAAGGAGACCCCGCCGCCGGCAATCGCCCGCCGGAACGCGAACAGGCGCCCGTGGCCGGGGAGTTCGATCCAGGTGCGGTTGCCCGACTCGCGCCGGTGGGAGACGTCATCGCGCAGGGACTGCTGGCGCGTCCTCTGGGAGATCTCGATCGGCAACAGCTCGAAGTCGGCGAGTGCCGTCGACGCCGCAGCGGGCGTCGCGGCCGGCACGCGGCGGAGGTGGAAGGTGCTCGGGGAGGCAGGTTCCAGCCAACTGATGGACTGGGCCGCAGCCGGCACCGCCACGGCACAGCACAGCGCCAAGGGACGGAGGATCATGGGGGGGG
>JBEAPQ010000392.1:0-10713 GCA_041164325.1 Planctomycetota bacterium
GGCGCCGTCGCCCTCGTGCTCGGGCAGTCGGCGGCGCTCGAACGGCACGAGGCGGCGACCGCCGAGCTCGTCCGCGAGGCGTTGGACCTTGCGCGGCTGCTGGCCGGCCGGCGGCTGCCGCGGTCGACCGCGAAGCTGGTGGGGCGGGTCGGGGAGGTGCTGCGTCATCGGCTGGAGCTCGCGCAGGGCTTCTACCTCGTCGATCGCCCGGACGAGGCCTGGGATGACCCGCAGGTCGCGCGCCTCTTCGACGACCTGTCGCACAACCTCGAGCTGGTCGAGCGGCACAACGCGATGCTGCACAAGCTGTCGGCGGTCGAGCACGCCTGCGAGTCGGCCCTCGAGCTCTGGCACGGCCGTCGTTCCCACGCCCTGGAATGGGCGATCGTCCTCCTCATCGTCGTCGAGATCGTGCTCGCAGCCGTGGGCTACGTCTGAACGGGAGACTCGGCATGTTGGAAGAGATCCCCTTCGACATCCTCGCCCAGCCGGACGACTCCTCGTGCGGCCCGACGTGTCTCCATGCCCTCTACCGGCACTTCGGCGAGGACGTGGCGCTGCGCGAACTGCTCGAGTCGGTGCCGCGCGTCGCCTCCGGCGGGACCCTCGGCGTCCTCCTCGGCAGCCACGCGCTGGCGAAGGGCTACGAGAGCATCGTCTACACGTTCAACCTGCAGGTCTTCGACCCGACCTGGTTCGAGCTCGAGCCCCTCGCACTGCTCGCCAAGCTCGAGGCGCGGCGGGACCATCTGCAGCTGCCGTCGGCACAGAGTGCGGCCGAGGCCTACCAGACCTTCGTCGAGCAGGGAGGGCAGGTCCGATGCGAAGACCTGACGGCAGCCCTGATCCGTCGCTACCTGAAGAAGGGGCAGCCGATCCTGGCAGGCCTCAGCGCGACCTACCTCTACGGGACCCCGCGCGAGCTCGGGGACCCGATGCGCTACGACGACGTCCACGGCGAGCCGCAGGGCCACTTCGTCGTGCTGTGCGGCTACGACGCCGAGGCGCGCGAAGTCATCGTCGCCGATCCACTCCGGCCCAATCCGCTGTCGAGCGGCCCTCGCTACCACGTGTCCATCGACCGGCTCGTCTGCAGCATCATGCTCGGCGTGCTGACGTACGACGCAAACCTCCTCATCGTCCGCCCCAAGAGACACGAAACGCGTGCGCGTCCTGTTCGTCGTCGACCGTCCCACTGACTGGTCGCTCGCCATTCCCGGAGTCGAGGTGGTGGAGTCCCGACGCTACGTCGAGGACGCCTCCTACAGCCACCTCAGCTACTCGCTCGTCTTCAACCTCAGCCGCAGCTACAGCTACCAGCGGCTGGGCTACTACGTGTCCCTGCTCGCCGAGGCGCGCGGGCACCGGGCTTGGCCGAGCATCGAGACGATCAACGATCTGCACTCCCAGGTGCTGACGCGCGTCATCTCCGTCGAACTCGCCGACACGATCCGCAAGGCGCTGAAGCCGCTGCGCTCGGACGAGTTCGTGCTGTCGATCTACTTCGGTCGCTCGATCGCTCGCCGCTACGCCTCCCTGGCACGCGCGCTGTCGGAGCAGTTCGAAGCGCCCTTGCTCCGGGCCCGCTTCGCCCGCGCCGACGGGGAGTGGCAGCTCGAGCACGTCGGGCCGATCCCGGCGAAGGCGGTGCCCGAATCGCACTTCCCGTTCGTGCTCGACGCCGCCAAGGCCTGGCTCGGCCGACGACGCAGGGGGCCCCGCAAGGCCAAGGTCCACCGCGCCCACCTCGCGCTGCTCGTCGATGAGGACGAGTCGAACCCACCGTCGAACGAGCGTGCACTCCAGCGCTTCGAGAAGGTCGCGCGGAGGATGGAGGTCCGGGTCGAGCGGGTGCACCGCCACGACATGGGGCGGCTCCCGGGCTTCGATGCTCTGTGGATCCGCGCGACGACCCAGGTCGGGCACTACACGCACCGGTTCGCGCAGCGTGCCGCCGCCGAAGGGCTCGCCGTTCTCGATGATCCGGTCTCGATCGTCCGCTGCACCAACAAGGTCTACCTGGCCGAGCTGCTCGACCGGCACGGTGTCCCGGCGCCGCGCACCATGATCGTCCATCGCGGCAATCGGGAGCTGGTGGCCGAGATCCTGGGCCTGCCCTGCGTGCTCAAACAACCTGACGGCGCGTTCTCGTCCGGTGTGTTCAAGGCCGAGACCGTCGCCCAGCTCGAGGAAGGTCTCGATCGCCTGATGGCCGACTCCGAGCTCGTGGTCGCGCAGGAATTCGTGCCGACCGAGTTCGATTGGCGGGTCGGCGTGCTGGGCGGGCAGCCGCTGTACGCATGCCGCTACTACATGGCCGCCGACCACTGGCAGATCGTCAAGCGCAGCCAGGCCGGCGAGAAGACCTACGGCAAGGTCGAGACCGTGCCGGTGGCCGAGGCTCCCAAGTCGGTCCTGCGGACCGCGCTGCGCGCCGCCGAACTGATCGGCGACGGCCTCTACGGAGTCGACCTCAAGCAGTGGGGCAGCAAGGTCCGCGTCGTCGAGGTCAACGACAACCCGAACCTCGACGCCGGCTTCGAGGACCGCGTCCTCGGTGACGAACTGTACGCCCGCATCCTCCAGTACTTCCTCGACCGTGTCGAAGCACGCCGCCATGCCGTCCTCGCCCACTGACCGCAACCCGCTCGCCCTGTTCGAGGGCTTCGGGGTCGAGATCGAAGAGATGGTCGTCGACGCGGAAACGCTCGACGTCCGTCCCGGCGCGGATCGCGCCCTCGTCGACGACGAAGGGCGGGTGGTCTCCGACGTTCCACGTGGCGTCGTCGCCTGGTGCAACGAACTCTCCGCCCATGTCATCGAGATGAAGAACGACGGCCCCGCGCCGTCGCTCGACGGGCTGGCCGCAGAGTTCCAGCGCTCGGTCCGCGACATCGGGCAACGGCTCGCGCCCCACGGTCTCCGGCTCATGCCGACGGGCATGCACCCGTGGATGGACCCGATGCGCGAGGCGGTGCTGTGGCCGCACGAGTGCAGCGAGGTCTACGGGGCGTTCGACCGCATCTTCGACTGTCGCGGTCACGGCTGGTCGAACCTGCAGAGCGTGCAGATCAATCTGCCGTTCGCCGATGACGAGGAGTTCGCACGGCTCCATGCGGCGATTCGATTCTTGCTGCCCTTGATGCCTGGCCTGACGGCAAGCACGCCGTTCGTCGAAGGAGTGGCGACGGGTCGCCGCGACAACCGGATGCGGTACTACCGCGCCAACTGCGCCAAGATCCCGTCGA
The DNA here is from genome assembly GCA_041164325.1 of Planctomycetota bacterium. Classification (GTDB taxonomy): domain Bacteria; phylum Planctomycetota; class UBA1135; order UBA1135; family UBA2386; genus JAQCBR01. The sequence goes on from JBEAPQ010000392.1 coordinate 3,249, forward strand.
TCACCGGGCGCGTCGTTCCGGAGGTCTGGCGGGATCGCGCGGGTTACGAGGGGATGCTCTCGTCGATCCATCGCGATCTGGCGCCCTTCGATCCGGAACGCATCCTGCAGAGGGAATGGGTCAACGCGCGAGGCGCCATCGCGCGGTTCGACCGTGGAGCGATCGAGATCCGGATTCTCGACACGCAGGAGTGTCCGGCGGCGGACATCGCCGTCCTGGCTGCGATCACGGGCGTGCTCCGCGAGCTCGTGGTGGGCCGGCGCATCGACATCGATGCACTCGACCGATTCGAGACCGAGCAACTCGCCGGACTGCTGGAGGTCGTCGAGACGGACGGTGACCAGGCAGTGGTTCCGGCGGGAGCCTACCTCGAGGTCCTGGGCCACGGTGGTCGGGGGGGCGCGCGGGCCGGTGAGGTGTGGGAGGGGCTCGTCGAGCGTCACCTCGGAGATGGGGCACGGGACGCTGGGCTGTGGCGGCGACACCTGGCCGCCATCGCGCGCGAAGGGTGCCTCGCCCGGCGGATCATCGCTGCCACAGGCTCCACGCCTGGGCCGGAGAGGCTTCGCGACGTCTTCCGGTCCCTCTGCGACCACCTGGATGCAGGCACGGTGTTCTCCGTCGGAGACGTCTGACACCGCGGCCGACCCTGCCCAGGAATCTTCCATGGCATGGGGGAGTCCGGTCCGCGAGGTGGGGTCGGTCTCCGGAGCGGACCCGCGGCCAGGGGGCGATCGTCGCGCGCATGGGGAGGGGGCGACCGGGGACGAGATCAGGCCCGTTCTCCAAGGGGGGGGGGCGACCAGCAGGCGGAGCTGCTACCCTGGCATTACGCCTGAATCCGGTTGTGCCGGATCGTGGTCGTCGCTCTCTCGAAGCCTGGGAAGAGGCTTCACGACACTCCGCGAAAAACCCCGGGCCATGACCGCCCTCCCCTTGCTCCCCATGTCCAACACGTTGCGTTTCGTTCCTGTCGTCGGCTGCCTCGCCTTGGCGACGTCCCTCCACGCCCAATCCACCCCCATTGCGCTGAACTACAACTTCAACGGCATCGTGCACGCCGGCGAGCAGGGGAATCCCGACGACCCGAACGGCTACCGGTCGATCTCGGACCGCGGCCTGAACTTCCAGAACGGAGCTCCGAGCATCGCGGGCTACACGTTCGTCACCGCAGCCAACACGCTGGACATCGTCCACCTCGGCAACCGCAACACGGTGGACGGCGGCAACCGGGTCTTCGACGCCCAGCCCGACGGTGACGACATCGGCATCCAGCCGGCATGGCTCGCCAACGTCGATCAGTCCGGTCCGCAGACCACGAACCTCTCGACGCCCTACGCGATCGAAGCCACCACGACGGCCAGCTTCCTGATGCAGGTCAGCAACGGGGGCGGTTCGATGGATGTGGTCTTCGGCTACACCGATGGCTCGACGAGCACGCACACCGTGGGAGCCGGCGACTGGTTCGGCGGTCCCTACGCCGGCACGGACGCGACCGACCGAGGGAACCCGGGTGCTGGCCTCCACATCGAGGAGAAGACGATCGACCTGAGTGGCGAAGCCGGCAAGCAGTGCAACTCGATCACGTTCGGCAACCGCTCCAACAGTGGCGCGGGCTACGCGATCGTCGCCGGCAAGTTCGACACTCCGCCCCAACCGCGGCGGATCAACCGGATCTCGTTGAACTACAACTGGAACGGCATCGTCCACACGGGCGAGCAGGGCGTTCCCGATGATCCGAACGGCTTCCGCGCGATCTCGGACCGCGCGATCAACTTCGTCGGTGGCCGTCCGGCGCACCCGGTGCTCGATCGCTACGACCTCGTCGAGCAGGCGCAAGCGCTGGACATGGTCTACCTGGGCAACCGCAACACGGTCGCCGGCGGGAACTTCGCGTTCCAGAGTGTCGCCAATGGCGACAACGTCGGAACCCAGCCGACGTGGCTGACGAACGTCGACCAGCAAACGGGCTCGCGCACGACGACCCTGCCGCTGCCGATCCTGCTGGACGGTGCTTCGGCCGCCTCGGTCGTCTACCAGATCAGCGACGGCGGCGGTTCGTTCGACGTCACGTTCACGTTCGGCAGCGCAGCGCCCTACACGGTCACGCTGAATGGCGGTGACTGGTTCGGAGGCGACGTCCCCGGCTGCGACTCGGTCGACTTCGGCAACTTCGGAGCTCTGCTCAACGTCACCGAGTCGTCGGTCAACCTGGCCAGCTACGCGGGTGACACGCTGACGGCGATCTCGTTCTCGAACCCGACGAACCTGAACGCGGGCTACGCGATCCTCGGTGCCAACGTGGGCGGGTGCATCGCCTGTGGGCAGGCCGGTGGCCCGGTCAACCTCGGCGGCGGCAACTCGCCGACCGTCCTCTCCTCTCCCTCGAACGGCAACCTCGGCTGCCCGGTCGAGTGGCAGATCACCGGCGGTGTCCCGAACAACGCGGGTTGGTTCCTGATCGGGTTCCCGACGCAGCAGAACCTCGACTTCAGCTCGATCTTCCCGTTCTGCACGGGCTCGATCCGGATGCAGGACTTCCTCGACTACTCGATCCTGCTGGACGGCGCCGGCAATGGTTCGATCGGCTTCAACATGCCTGTCGATCCGAGCTTCTGTGGGAACACGATCATCGGCCAGTTCGGTCAGATCGACACCTCGTCGTTCCCGTGCCCGATCGTTGCCTCGGACGCGATCGGGATCGTGATCGGCGACTGAGCCTCTCCTGCTGCTCGAGCGCGGTTGGTGGGGCGGGGGCTGCAACACGCCGCCCCCTGCCGTCCACCCGTCGCTCCACTACCATTCCGGGTGTTCGGTCCCGCTGCGGCGGGCCGGACGCTCCAGCTCCCAGAACTCGCTCAACATGAACCTCAACACATTGCTGCTGGCTTCGGCCTGCACTGGCCTGCTCTCTGCGGCGGCGCACGCCCAGGGCATCCCGGTCCCTCTCGCCTACAACTTCAACGGCATCGTCCACGCTGGCGAACAGGGGTTGCCGGATGACCCGAACGGCTTCCGTTCGATCTCTGACCGGGGCCTCGACTTCACGGCGGGTGTCCCCGCGGACCCGCTCCTGAACGGCTACCAGATCGTCAGCACGCCGTTCGCCCTGGACGTCGTCCACCTCGGCAACCGGGACCTCGTGAGCAACGGGGCCTTCGCGTTCCAGCAGATCGTCAACGGGGATGACGTCGGAACGCTGCCTGCCTGGCTTCCGAACGTCGACCAGCGCACTCCGCAGATCACGATCCTGCCCCAGGCGCTGCCGATCACCTCGACGACGCGCGCGTCGTTCCTCTACCAGATCAGCAACGGTGGCGGAGCGTTCGACATCAAGTTCACGTTCGTCTCCGGAAACTCGGCGACCTACACGGCGAGCGGCGGTGACTGGTTCGGTGGGACCTTCCTCGGAACGGACCGCGTCGACTCCGGACTTCCCGGTGCGAACCTCTCGATCACCCAGAAGGCGATCGATCTCTCCGCCCACCAGGGTGAGTTCGTCGACTCGATCACGTTCGAGAACCCGAACACCGCGGGCGGCATCGCGATCTTGGGCTGCAAGTTCGACTACCCGGCCCCGTCGCGGCAGATCATCCAGGTCCCGCTGAACTACAACTTCAACGGCATGGTGCACGCCGGCGAAGTCGGGCGTCCGGACGCGCCGAACGGGTTCCGTTCGATCTCGGACCGTGCGATCAACTTCGCGGGTGGTGTCCCGGCCAACCCGGACCTCGATCGCTACGCGATCGTCGACCAGGCCAACGTGCTCGACATCGTCCACCTGGGCAACCGCAACACCGTCGACAACGGCAACTGGGCGTTCGACCTGACGGTCGACAACGCCAACGTGGGCGTGCAGCCGGCGTGGTTGACCAACGTCGACCAGCAGTCGACGCCGCAGGTGACGACGCTGAACCCGCCGATCTTCCTCGACTCGGCATCTGCCGCGAGCTTCCTGTTCCAGGTCAGCAACGGCGGTGGTTCGTTCGACATCACCTTCACGTTCGGCACCGCAGCCCCGCTGACCGTGACGGCCAGCGGCCCGGACTGGTTCGGTGGCAACCTGCCAGGCTGCGACTCGGTCGATGCGGCCAACGTGGGCGCGCAGCTCAACGCAGCCGAGGCGACGTTCGGCCTCTCCAGCTACGCGGGTGACACGCTGACGTCGATCGCGTTCTCCAACCCGTCGAACCTGAACGCGGGCTACGCGATCCTCGGTGCCAACGTCGGTGGCTGCTACCAGTGCGGTCAGCCCGGCGGCGTCGTCAACCTGGGCGGCGGCAACGGCATCACGATGACCTCGCCTTCGAACGGCAACCTCGGCTGCCCGCTCGAGTGGCAGATCAACGGCGGTCAGCCGAGCACGGCGGGCTTCTTCCTCGTCGGCTTCCCGACGACGACGCCGATTCCGTTCGCGCTCGTTCTCCCTGGCTTCGGTTGCACGGGTGAGGTGCGGCTGCAGGACTTCGTGGATGTCCCGCTCACTCTCGACGCGACCGGATCGGGGGTCTTCGAACTCGGGATGCCGGTGAACACCGCGCTCTGCGGTGGCACGGTCGTCGGCCAGTACGGCCAGATCGTCCTCGGCCTGCCGTGCCCGATCCGCGCGACGGACGCGATCGGGATCGTGATCGGCGACTGATCGTCGACGACCGCGCTTCGTGGGGCCCGCACCGGCATCGCCGGCGCGGGCCCCGCTTCGTTACCCGTTCAGCTGGCGCTCGCTGGCGATCGGGTCACGGGGTCAGCCGCAGCGGCACTGCGTTGCTCGTGACCTCGAACTGGAAGCTCCCGAGGTCGACCACGGCGTAGGCATGGTGCAGCGTCAGGCCGAGCGCGCTCGCGGGCAGTGACCCGACGACGAGCGCTGCCTGGGCGAGGCCGGTCGGGTCGAGCGTGCCGATCGTGTTGGGGAACGCGGCCGTGTTCGCGGCCTCGGAGCTGATCGCGAACCAGGGGTCGCCGGCGATGTTGAGCGGCAGCACGACGCCGCCGAGCGGAGTTCCCGGCGAGGTGCCGGACATCGAGCCGACCAGGATGTAGCGCATCCCGGCGCGGGCGAGTCCGGCGTTCAGCGTGAAGTCCACGCGTCCGCCCGATGCCACCGAGAGCGAAGCGGTGCTGGCGGCGAGCAGATCGCACTCGTCCGGGGTGCCGTTGGCGTCCAGGTCGGGTGAGCTGCCGTTGCGGATGTCACACTCGTCCGGCACGCCGTTGAGGTTGCAGTCGGACACGGAGCCGTTGGCGATCTCGCACCAGTCCGGCGCACCGTTGGCGTTGCAGTCCTGCGCGTCGCCGTAGCTGATCCGCAGGATGCGGCCGCCGACGTCGGTCGGGCCCGACGTGTTGGTGTCGAGGTAGAACTCGCTGAAGTAGAGGCCGTCCGGGCCGGCCGCGAGCGCGACCGCGGTCGCGAAGCCGTCACCGACGTACTCGACCAGCGGGATCGGGCCCGCGATCCGGTTGCCGGCGGCGTCCAGCACGAACTCGGTGATGCGCTTGCCCCGCTCCTGCTGGCCCTGCGCGTAGGTCGGGCCTGATTCGGACACGAACGCGTGACCCTGCTTGTCGGCGGGGAAGCCGCTGCCACCGAACGTCTCCGGCTGGACGAACGCGACGTTGACGGGTCCGCGGGCGGGCGCCCAGTTGTAGAGCGCGAACTGGAACATGCTCTGGTCGGTGTCGTTCCAGCCGTAGTTGCGGCCCTGGACGATCTTCGCGAAGCGGTCGACCGAGGGGCCGTTCTCGACCGTGTAGCGCGCGTCGTCCGCCGCACGCCACGCACCGCCGAACGGGTTGCGGACGCCGTACGCGAAGATGTAGTCGCGCGCGTCGCGCGTGCCCCCGTTGTAGAACGGGTTGCTCGTGACCGGCGAGCCGTTGAGGTTCAGGCGCAGGATCTTGCCGCGGTAGGACGCGAGGTTCTGGGCGGTGCGGTAGTCGAAGCCGTCGCCCATGTGGCAGTAGACGTGGCTGCCCACGATCTCGAGGTTCGAGACCTGATGGGATTGCCCCTGCGGCTCGCCCTGCATGTCGAGGATGACGGTGCGGGACGACGAGGACCGGCCGCCGTTCAGGCTCGTGAGCCGCGTGATGCGCGGGAAGTTCTGGCTGCCGGTGCGCCACAGGTGCGCCACGAAGACGTCGCCGCTGACCGGATCGACAGCCAGTCCCGTGAGGCCCTGCTCGCCGCTGCCGGGGAAAGCCCCCGACGGCGTGTAGTTGACGAGCCCGGTCGCGTAGGTGAGGACCGTGCCGTTGTTCGTGACCGCCTTGATGTTGCCGTAGAGCTCGGTGACGTAGTACTTCACGTCGAGCGGGCCGGTCCCCGCGTTCGGCTTGAACGCGATGTTGACCGGCATGCGCAGGCCCTCGGCGACGACCTCGACGACGTAGCCGGGCTCGATCGGGCTCCACGGCGGCGCGACGCTGCGCGCCGGCGTCCGGAAGTCCGGGGTATTGGGCGAGAGGTCGGCGCGGTAGGTGCCGCCGTCCTTGCTGACCCAGAAGCGGGTGTCCGAGCCCGCGGGGATGTCGATGGCCGGCAGGTGGATGCGGAAGCCCTCGCACTCGTGTTCGAAGCCAGCGATCGTCGAGGGCGGCAGCACGAGGTTGCCGCCGGTGCGTCCCGCCTCGATCACGACGCGGGCTGCCTGGTGACGCGGGAGCAGCGGCGGATTGGTCTCGGCGTTGCCGGGTCCGGCGGCGCCATCGAGTCGGAGGAGCAACCAGCCGAGAGAGGTCTCGACGCGCAGGGAGGCGTTCGGCGTCCCGGTCGGGAGCTCGATCGGCTGCCCCGCATCGTCCGTCCAAGTGACGGGAGGACTCGACTCGATGTCGTCGAGCAGCAGGGGCTCCTTGGACGTCGCGGCTCCGGTCGAGAACGGGATGGAGGCCCAGGGGCTCGAGGACGTCGTGGGGTCGCCGCTGCTGTCCCGGTGTCGCACGCGCATCGTGTACTGGGTGAACGCGAAGAGCCGACGCCAGCCGGTGTGGGAGTTCTCGAAGACGCCGTCGCCGAAGTGGGCGTGGATCTTCTCGAACCCGGTCACGTTGGTTGCGTGCCAGACCCGCTCGGGTGGCGAGACCCGCCAGATCTCCCAGTCCGACGCGAAGTGGGTGTCACCGGGATCGGGGTCTGCGAACGGCGACGTCTCCATGTGGACGTCGTTCGGGCTGAGGACCAGGCCGGGCTGCGTGGGCTCGGTGATCCGCGGCTGGTTCGGCGGTGTGTTGCCCTGGGCCAGAGCGGCCGCGGAGCAGAGGACACAGGCCAGCAGGCTCGTTCCGAAGGGAGCGGAGACGTGGGGTGTGTGCATGGCTTCGCTGCGTGGTCCTCGGATCAGTGTCCGACGACGATCGAGAGCGCGTCGCTGAGGCGGAGAGCGCAGGGAGGCGGTGCCGCCTCCAGGAACTGTCCGACGAGCTGCGTCCCGCAAAGGGCGCTGTCGGGCGGGAGGTCGAG
>JBEAPQ010000393.1:0-2967 GCA_041164325.1 Planctomycetota bacterium
GCCGCCTCGCGGGGGGCGGCCGGAGCCGCGCCCGCCGCGCCGCTCGCCGCCCTCGCCGGGCGCGGGACGCGGCGCTTCGCTCGGCTTGGCTTCCTCGCCCTCGGCGGGCTTGTCACCCTCCGCGGGCTTGTCGGCCTCGGCCTTCTCCGGCTCGGGCTTGCCGTTCTTCTTGCGGTGCCAGGCCAGGTACTCGTCGAGCTTCTTCTGGTATTCCTCGAGCTTCTCGGCGTGCTCGTCGCGGGCCTTCTCGTAGCCCTCGAGCTGCTCGAACTCCTTGCCGAAACCCTCGAGCTGCTTGATCCGCTGGAGCGGGTGCGATGCGCCCGGGCCCGTCGTCAGCCGCATGTGGACGGCGACACCCTCGCTGTCCGGGAACGCCTCGAAGCCGTCCGTCCCAGGCCGGATCAGGGCGCCCTTGCCGCGCCACATCGCTCCCGAGCGGTTCGACACGTAGGCCGTCGTGATCCCGTGCGGGGCGAGCTCCGTCGAGTCCTCGTCGAAGCCGTCGAGCGCCTCGCCGATCTCGGCGCCGGCATCGACGTTGCCATCGTCCCGCACGTCCCCACCGAAGGCCGCCGACAGCGCGTCGACGAAGCCGGGGTAGACGTGGCCGTCGGGGTAGTCGAGCACCGTCGATCCTTCCGGGATCTCGACCTCGTCCGCCTTGCCGACCGCCGCGATGCGGTTGCCGCGGATCGCGATGACGCCGTTCTCGATGGTCGGTCCGCTGACGGGGTGCACGAATCCGGCGCGCACGAAGACCATCCCGCGGCCGCGTCGGCCCTGGCGGACCGGGCGATCCTCGCCGGTCTGGGTCGGCGGCTCTTGGGCAGCCAGTTCCGGGACGGGGAAGAAGGCGGCGCAGGCGGCCACGAGCGCGAGTGCGCGTGCGGCCGTGCCACCTCCGGCGAGGGGTCGGAGCATGGTTCGGATCGGTCGAGGGACGAGGAGCGCGCCCGGCTCGGATCGAGCCGGGACCGCCGAACGGGGGGGCTCTTGTAAGGACGCCCGGAAGCGGAAACCAGCGGCGAAACGAGACCTGCGCGCGGTGCGACGAACTCGGTGCGTTCGGTGGAGAGTCCCGCGGCGAGGCAGGGGGGACCTGCGCTCCCCCTGGGCAGCGGTAGGCTTGTGGACCCACGGTCCCGCGGCCTGTCGCCGCGGGGTGATTCGTGGCTCGGTGGGCCTCCGTTTGACCCTCTCCCCGACGATCTCGTCCTTCGCCCTGACGGCTGCGACCGCGGTCCTGGCGTCGGCTCCCACGCCTGCCCAGCAGCGCCCGCTCGTTGACCTCTCGACGACCAGCGTGGCGTGCCAGGACGCATCGATCAGCCCGGACGGCCAGTTCGTCGCCTACCGCAGCGGGGGCTCGCTTACGGTAGACCGAACGGGAGGTGGGGCGGCCCAGGTCGTCGTGACGAGCTCGAACCTCGGGCCCTTCCTCTGGTCGCCCTCCGGAGGAACGCTCTATGTCCTGGATGGGAATCAGGTTGTGGCCGCCTCGCGGAGCGGGGGAGGAGCCACGAACCTGGGGATCGTGCCCGGACAGTCGGTCTGGCTCTGGGATGTCGACAGCACCAACAGCTTCCTGCTCGGCACCCGCTTCGACCCCGCCACGAGCGAGTACCACATCTTCCGGATGGCGACATCCGGCGGTCAGGCGCCGATCGACCTCGTGACCAGCCAGGATGAGCTGTCGGACGTCGACGTCGACCCGACCGACGCGTGGCTCCTCTACCTGCAGCGGGCGCCGGTTCCGTTCGCACCGTATTCCCTGATGCGATCCGCCGTAGACGGATCGGGTGCGACCGACATGCGCGGCGCGCCGATCGGCTTGGTCGCCCAGGGTCCGCGCTGGATCGACGGAGGTGACCGTGCGGTGCTGGTCGGCCCGACCCCGCTCGGCTCGCTCCAGCTGCTCCGGATCGACCGCCTGACCCAGTCCTCGACCCCGCTGACCTGGGCCTTCGTCCACCAGCGGCCGACGGTCTCGGCGGACGGGTCCTGGGTCGTGCTCGCGGCGGTCGACGGCGTGGGCGGCACGGGCCCGGCCCTGGTCCCCGTCGAGGGTGGCGGCGAGGTGCTGCTCTACACCGGCGAGGGGTTCAGCTACGCGGGGTCGCCCCGCCTCGACGGGCGCGGCACGGCGGTGGTCTTCAGCGCCCGGCGCGGTTCCCAGCCCGGGGAGAACGCCCGCGCGTTGAAGCTCGAACTCGACGGCGAGCTCCGCGTGCATCCCCGCGCCGAGATCGGCGGCGTGGTGCTCTTCGATCTCCCGTGCAGCTCCACCGAATTCGGTGCGGTCCTGCTCGGCCAGCGGTCGGCACCGGTCACGCTGGCGGGCATTGCGTTCGACTATGACCTCGGGCCGTCGTTCGCGATCCTCGGGCTCGGTGCGGGCCGCTCTTCGGGGCCGCTGACGTTCCCGCTGCCGATCCCGTTCGCGGCCTCTCTGCAGGGGCTCGTCATCGACTTCCAGGGGCTGCGCTACAGCCCGGGCGCGCAGAGCGGCGAGTGGACGCGCTCGGGGCGTTTGCCGATCTTCTGACGCCCGACGCGCGCACGGTTGCCCGCCGGCTGTTAGCCTCCGACCCCTTGTCCGACCTCGTCGAGATCACATTCCAGCCCGAAGGCCGCACCGCATGGGTGCGGGCCGGGGCGACGCTCGTCGAAGCGGGCGAGGCAGCGGGCGTCGAGATCGTCATGGGATGCACGCGCGGCATGTGCGGCACCGACCCGGTGCGGATCGCTTCGGGGGCCGATGGCCTGTCCGTGCCCGAACCGCACGAGACGGGCACGATCGAACGGATGGGGCTCGGCCCGGACCACCGCTTGGCCTGCTCGGCGAAGCTGGTTCGCGGTCCGATCATCGTCGAGACCGGGGTCCTCTGAGGGCCCTCCAAGCCAGGGAAGACGACGCAGTGACCGAACCCAAGCCGATCCGCGACGCGGTGCACTTCTTCGGTC
>JBEAPQ010000394.1:0-4729 GCA_041164325.1 Planctomycetota bacterium
TTCCTCCCGCTGATCGAGTTCGATCGCTGATCCTCTCCCCACCGGGTCGGACCGACCCGGTCCCCTCCTTCCCCTCCACGTCCCCATGTTCGTCCTCAAGCTGGCCCTGTGGGCCCTGTTCTTCGGCGCCTCGGTCCTCCTGGCGGTCATCATCCTGCTCCAGGAAGGCAAGGGCGGCGGCCTCGCCGAAGCCTTCGGCGGCGTCGGCGCCGAGACCTTCGGCGTGAAGAGCGGCGGCATCAACCGCTTCACGTTCTCGGTGGCGGCCGTCTACGTGGTCGCTGCGATCCTGCTCCACGCGACCTGGGATCTCTGATCGCGTTGGCGCGGGCCTTGCACCACGCGCGCCGGTTCCCGCTCCCAGGGCCCTGGAGGCTCGGTTGAGCGGATCGCGGGAAGTCGATCGGCCGATCCACAGCATGACCGGATCGGGGCTCGGACGGAGCGCTCCGGCGGAGGGCTGTGACCAGTTCGTCGTCGAGATCCGCTCGGTCAACGGCAAGGGTCTGACCGTCAAGGCGCGGACGCCCCACGACGTGGCGGGGGCAGAGCGCCTGATCGACGAGCGGGTCCGGGCACGCCTGCACCGCGGCAGCGTGCTCGTCCAGGTCGCGCTGCAGCGCGCACCCTCGCAGGCCGCGGAGTTGGTCGACGAGGCGCGCTTTGCGGCCGTTGCGTCCCACCTGCAGCACCTCGCCGTGCGTCATGGACTCGCCGCACCGACCGTGTCCGACGTCCTCCGGGTGCCCGGTGTCGTGACGTCGGCATCGTCCGAAGCACTCGGCGACGAGGCGCCACCGGCCCTGGCCGAAGCGCTCGACGATGCGCTCGATGCGCTGCTGGCGGCGCGTGCCGTCGAGGGGGCCGGGACCGTTGCGACGTGCCGCGAACAGCTCGCATCCCTCGCCGAAGGCCTCGCGGTCGCCGAGGCGCGGGCCCCCGAACTCGTCACCTCGCAGCGCGAACGGCTGCTGGAGCGGGTCAACGAGTTCCTGGCCGGACGAGGCCTGTCGATCGAGCCGGACAACGTGGTGCGTGAGCTCGCGGTGTTCGCCGAGAAGACGGATGTCGCCGAGGAGATCCAGCGGCTGCGCGCCCACATCGAGCGGGCGCACCAGCTCCTCGACGGCGGGGGCGAAGTCGGCCGGCGGTTCGAGTTCCTCGTCCAGGAGATGCTGCGGGAGACCAACACGCTTGGCAGCAAGTCCCCGGACGTTCAGATTGCCCACACCGTGGTGGCGATGAAGACCGCGATCGACCGCCTCAAGGAGCAGGCTGCGAACCTGGAGTGACACGAAATGGGTGCTGAGGCCGGACGGTTGTTGGTGATCTCGGGGCCCTCGGGCGCTGGGAAGACTTCGGTGTGCAAGGCGCTGAAGACGGACCCCCGGGTCACGTTCTCCGTGTCCGCGACGACGCGGACGCGCCGGGATGGGGAAGTCGACGGGGTCGACTACCGGTTCCTGACCCCCGAGGAGTTCGATGCGGCGGAGGCGCGCGGTGAGTTCCTCGAGTCGGCGACCTACAACGGCAACCGCTACGGGACCCTGCGCGGCCCGATGGACGAGGCGCTCGCGGACGGTCGCGTCTTCGTGCTGGAGATCGAGGTCCAGGGCACGCGGCAGCTGCGCTTCCGCAACGTGCCGGGGACCTATGTTTTCGTGGTGCCGCCGAGCATGGAGATCCTCGAGGAGCGGCTCGTGCGTCGCGGTCAGAACGCGCCGGACGAGATCGAGGCTCGCCTCGCCATCGCGCGCGAGGAGCTCGGTGCGTGCGACCTCTACGACCATGTCGTCGAGAACGTCGACCTCGACGTGACGATCGCCCGCGTTCGCGAACTGTGCGGCCTCGTGCCGACGGAGGCCTGACCGATGGTCGATTCCGCGTCCAGCAACAGCTGCAAGCGTGTCCTCGTCGGAGTGGGTGCCGGGATCGCAGCCTTCAAGGCCGCGGCGTTCGTCAGCCAGCTCGTCCAGCGTGGCGCGTCGGTGCGCGTGGCGATGAGTCGTGACGCCGAGGCGTTCGTCGGGCGACGGACCTTCGAGGGGCTGACCGGTCGGCCGGTGGTGGCTTCCTCGACCCAGATCGATGCGGACGGGAGTCCGCCGCACATCGGGGCGACGAAGGACGTCGACGTGTTCGTCGTCGCGCCGGCGACCGCGGACCTGATCGCACGGCTCGCGGCGGGCCTCTGCGACGACCCCGTGGCGCTGGCCGCCTGCGCGTGTCGTGCGCGTCGGATCGTCTGCCCCGCGATGAACGACGCGATGTGGGCGGATCCCGCCGTGCAGCGGAACATCGAGACGCTGCGCTCGTTCGGCTACGAGATCCTGGGACCCGCGGAGGGCTGGCTCGCGGAGGGCTACGCGGCCATCGGCCGCATGGTCGAGCCCGACGCGATCCTCGAGGCCGTGCTCGGCCCGGCAGGCCCGGCGTGACGCGGCGCTACGTGCTGGCGGGAGCGGACCACGCGGCGGCGCTCGACCGCGTGCTCGGTTCGGACGCCGCGGTGGGGGGCGTCTGGGAGCAGCCCCATGCGGTCGACGTCTGGATCGAGTTCGGCGATCTCCCGGACCTCGCGGACCTCGACGTCACGGTCGAAGAGGTGCCCGACGATCCGAAGACCTGGACAGGCTTCGAAGAAGACACGTTCGTCCGGGTTGCGGATGACCTCGTCGTGCGGCCGCCCTGGGTGGAACCGCCCGCCGGGTTCGTCGGAGACGACCTCGTCGTCCCGCGCGGCATGGCATTCGGCAGCGGCGAGCATGGCAGCACGCGAGCGGCCCTCCTCGTGCTGCGGCAGCTGCTGTCGGGGGACCGAGGCCCTGCGCCCTGTGCGTCGGCGTTCGACGTCGGCACGGGCTCCGGCATCCTCGCGCTCTACGCGTCGCGTCGCGGTGTTGCGTCCATCGCGGGCTGCGACGTCGAGCCCGAGTCTGTGGAGGCCGCCCAGGAGCTGCTCCCGGGAGCCGACGTCTTCGGCGGCGGGCCGGAGGGGTTCGCGCCGCGCACCGCCGACCTCGTCATCGCCAACCTCGACGCGCGCCAGCTCGGTGCCGCGCTCGAGGCGATCGTCGCGTGCTGGAACGGCAGCTTCGCGCTCGTGCTGTCGGGCATGCGTCCGCGCGAGGTGGACGGTGTGATCTCCCGGCTGCCCTGGCCACCGGACCTCCGGGTCGAAGACGGCGACTACGTCTCGGTGGCGTTCCGCGGCCCGCGGTCGGACCTCGGCGTGAAGACCTCGTAGCGGATGCGCCCGCCGACGTAGCTGGCGTCCGGCTTCGCGCCGGGCAGCTTGCCGTGCGCGGGCCGCTTGACGACGACGCGGCGGGTGGCGACGGCGCGGGCCGCGTCGATCAGTTCAGCGATCTCGTCCTCGCCCGGTCCGAGCAGCGCGCGGAGGACCTGGAGTTCCCATCCGGGCAGCGCCGCTTTGCCGCGGTCCTCGAACATCGGGTCGACGAAGACGGCATCCGGTGGTTCCCCGCCGCGGAGCCAGATGCGCGCGTCGGCGCGCACGAGGGTCATGCGCGCGACCGCCGGGACATCGGCGGCACGGCGCAGGCCGTCCTCGAGGAGTGCGTGGAGGATCGGGCTCCGCTCGACCAGCACGGTCTCGGCTCCCCAGGCAGCGAGCGTGAACGCGTCCCGACCGAGACCTGCCGTCGCGTCGACCACGCGCTTGACGCCCCGGTCGAGGCCGACCGCGCGACACAGCAACGGCCGCGTGCGGCCGCCGGTCCTGCCGCCCCGACCGAGTCCTTCGAAGTCGACGGCGACCGGAGCGCCTCCCCCTGTCTTGCGGAGCGAGAGTCGACCGGCGTGGTGCAGCAGCACGAGATCGACCGCTGCCGCCTCGGCCGCCTCGATCACGGGCAGCTCGAGCCGTTCCGCGAGTTCCTGGAGCGCCGGGCTCCCGGTGGGGTCCAGCACGGCGATCGATTCGTCGGGAGTCGAATCCAAATTGCTGGTTCGGGGGGCGGTTGGGAGCGGCAACGGGCGAATTGCCGGTGCTATCGAGGATTCGGTGCCGAAAGGCTGTCCGGACGATGGGGTGGCGCCTGCTTTTCGGGATCGAGCATTCCCCGTTGCCACCGTGCGGGCAAGGATCTGCGCTGCTCCGCACCCCACACGCGGACAATCGTGCGCTGGTTTCGTTTCGAGGCGGTCCGAGGCGCCGCGGTTTGACGGTCTACCGGAGCGGGATACGTTCCCCCGAAGCTCTTCAACTTCTGACCCACCCAGCCCTCACTCACATGCGGCGACTGCACCTCAAGCTCTTCTACCTGCGCACGCGCTTCAAGCGCGAGCCCCAGGGCGTCACGGCCAAGATCCTGGGCGTCCGCCCCGCCACGATGTCGCACCTCGAACAGGGTCGATCTCTGCCGACGCTGCAGATGCTCGATGCGCTCTGCCGTCATTACGACGTGACGCCGACCTATCTGCTGGACGACGATCGTCCGATCGAGCCTCAGCCCCGCGATCGGTGGGGTGAGCGCAGTGCGGTGATCGGACGCGGCGACTGGCTCGAAGTGCCCGAAGGTGCCGCCATCAAGACCTCGGATGGGGTGCTGCTCTGTCCGGTCATGAACGGCGCTCGCTTCTACAACCCCAACGAGCAAGCGCATCGGATGCTGTGCCGGACGACCGACGAAGCCGTCGCGCTCAGTGAACGTCTCGGCGGCGCCGAGCAGGAAGCGGACCGGGGCCTCGAAGACCTGCTGCGCCG
>JBEAPQ010000395.1:0-8169 GCA_041164325.1 Planctomycetota bacterium
CGGCCGCCGTCTCGGCGACGTCGTGCTGCGCTTCGAGCGGGTGACGTTCAGCTACGACGGGGAGCGCAACGTGCTCGACAACGTGTCGTTCGAGCTCCAGCCGGGTGACATCCTCGGCGTGGTCGGTCCCAACGGGACCGGCAAGACCACGCTCCTGAAGATGGTTACCAACAAGCTGCAGCCCGACAGCGGCAAGGTGACGGTCGGTGCGACGGTCGAACTCTGCTACGTCGACCAGGAGCGGGAGTCCCTCGACCCCGAGAAGACGGTCTGGCAGGAGATCTCCGAGGGCCAGGACATCCTCAAGCTCGGCAAGTTCGAGGTGAACAGCCGCAGCTACGTGGCGAAGTTCAACTTCAGTGGGCCGGACCAGCAGCAGAAGGTCGGCAGCCTTTCGGGTGGACAGCGCAACCGCGTCCAGCTGGCGAAGTTGCTCCGCAAGGGCGGCAACCTGATCCTGCTCGACGAACCGACCAACGACCTCGACCTCGACACGCTGCGCGTGCTCGAGGAGGCGATCCAGGCCTTCCCCGGCTGCATGGTCATCGTGTCGCACGACCGGTACTTCCTCGACCGCGTGTGCACGAAGATCCTCGACCTCGGCAACTACGAGCCGGGCAAGTTCATCGACAGCGTCTGACGAGCCTTGGGGGCGGTGACGTCCCTGTGGCCGTGACCTGACGCGTTCGCGTCCCGCGTCAGCACCGCAGTGGCGTCAGTTCCGCGGTGGCATCAATACTGCAGCGGATTCACGCCCAGGAACGGGTCCGCGAGTCCCGACCACATGCCGCGCGGCGACAGCACGCCGCCGAGCGCAGGCTCGAACAGGATGCGGAACGATGTGTCGTCGGTGATCTGGTCGTAGACCAGACCGACGCGGATCGTCCAGTTGAGGTCGCGGCGGGCGAGCTGCGTGCCGAACCGGATGTGGTCGCTCTCGGCGAGGCTGTAGACGCCGTAGCCGCCGACGGTCCAGCGTCCACGTGTCGGCACCGTCAGTCCGTAGACCACCTGACCCCGCTCGGTCCGGTCGCTCCGGTACTGGCTGTACCAGGACACGTCGCCGGTGCGCACGTCCAGTCGGTTGTTGAACGTCCGCAGGTCGTTCTCCTGCCAGTCGTGTTCGCCTTCCGTGCTGAGCCCGATCTGGACCCGCTCGTTCACGCGGATCGGGCGGAGGATGCACTCGAACTCGAAGAGCCCGAGATGGCGACGGCTGCGATTCGCCGCGTCGTCGAGAGGACGGAAGTTCTGCGCGAGGTCGACCCAGACGAGATCACGGATCTCCCGTTCACCCTCCAGGTCGGTCGTGGAACTCTGGAGCCGCTGCAGCAGCCCCACCCGGATGTGCGCGCCTTCTTCGACGGCGTCGACCCGGTCGAACTGGAAGAAGTCGCTCGGGTCCTCGCTGACGCGGAACTGGTTGCCGAACCGGACCGTCGGCGAGAGCACGTGGCGGATCGCCTTGGTCCCACCGTCTTCCTGCGCGTAGCGCCACGTCCGGGCCATGCGCGTGCCGACCTCGATGCCCGCGCCGGCCGCGAATCGACCCTCGTCCCCACCCGCGACCGTCTCGTCGTAGTAGGTGAGCCGCGCTTGTGCGTAGGGGCGCACGGCGATCGGTCCGGCGTGGAACGGTGCGGCGAGTTCGACGAGCTGGTCGAGGCGGAACGCCTCCTCGTCCGGGGGATCGACGATCGTGTCGTCGAAGCGGTTGCGGAGCTGTCCGATCCCGGTCGACGTGGTCAGCGTCAGCGGCGTGCCGCCCGGCAGTTCGGCGAGGGGCTCGGAGAACCAGTCGAACGTGACGAGCGGCAGCTCCTCGCGGAACCTGTCGGTCAGCTGACGGCTCGAGTCGTAGGAGAAGCTCGTCAGGTTGAATCGGCCGGTGGCCGTGACGAGCCAGTTGTCCTCACCGTGACGGGCATGGAGGCTCGTCTCCGGGCGTTCGTCGACGTAGTAGCGCCCGCGGTAGAACTCGGACCAGACCGCCGGATCGCTCGCCTCGAACACCGTCAGGTCGAGCGTCGTGTTCTCGCCGAGGCGGACGCGGTTCTCGGTCCACGCGACGCGTCGTTCGGTGTTGTCGATGACCTGTCCGGCGAGGTCACGACGGATGTCGCGGATGTTCCGACCCTCGTCGGACAGCGTGAAGCCGAGCGCGTTGCCCCGGTAGACGTCATCTCCGCGGTAGGAGAACGTCGCATCGAGGGGCACGCCGCGCTTCTCGATCCACTGTGTCCCGACCGTCCACTCGCCGCGGAATCCGCTCGCCGGGCGGCCCGTGAGCCACTCGTGCAGGCGGCCGCCGGTCTCGTTCATCGTCCCGCCGACGGTCATGCCGACCCGCATACCCTCCCGGGACGAGTCGCCGATCGAGAACGATTTGACCGGGAAGTTCGTTTGCTCGTCCGTTCTCCACGTCTGGTCCGGGAGCGGCAGGACGCGGCTCTGGAACAGGGCGAGCACGTTGTCGCGGCTGCGGATCTCGAACGCGCTGGCTCCCTCGATGATCTCGAGCTCCCCGCTCCGGATCTCGAACTGCGGCGCTCCGGCCGGGCAGGTGGTCACCGAGACGTCGCGACCCACGAACCGACCTTTCTCGCGGTCGAGCCGGGCCGCGCGGACGGTGACCGTCACAGGATTCTGCGTGGCGTCCTGGTCACGCAAGCGCAGCGTGACGCCTCGGATCGTGGCCCGGTCGTCGGCGGGCGCGAGGTGAAGGCTGTCGGCCCGCAGGACCTCGATCCCATCGCGGACCACCGACACGCCTCCTTCCAGGTAGAGGGATCGGAAGGCCGCCGTGTCGGGGAGGAGGTCCGAACGGCTGGACGCATCGCTCGTCCCTGCCTCTGGTCCCCGCGACAGGGCGCGCAGGAACGCGGTGATCCGTCCGCGGATGACTTCGGCGTCCACAGAACGCCGCGAGGCCGGTGGAGACGGGAAACGTGTCGGCAGCCCCGACGCCCGGTCGAACGTGCGCAGGACGTCCGACGACTCCTGGGCGTCGAGCACCAGGAGCGCGCGATCACAGCGGACGTCCAGGCCAAGGCCCGGTTCCACGAAGCGGACCCCGCCCGAAAGAGTCCATTCTTCGACGTCTCCACGCCGCTCGCTGCCGATGTAGCCCGCCTGGAACGGCAGGCTCTTCTCCTGCGCGCGCGCGTGCATCGCACACGTCAGCAGCGTCAGGAGGGTGGCATGGGCACGGGTCCGGTGCATGGATGGGCGTGCCATGCGAAGCCCGGGGACGGGACGACGCAACGACGAACCTCGGTCGGTCATCGCGCGGCCGATCCTCCGCCGCGAATGCCCCAAGCGCGCAGTTCCTGGGCTTCGTAGTCGGCCCGGAACAGGTCTCCCTCCAGCCTCCGTCCGCGCAGGACGACGCCGGCCGGCCGGGTGGACTGGCTCTCGACTTCGACCAGGTGGCTCCGCGCGTCGATCCGCATCTCGTCGCCGAACGCTCGGATCGATCGGTAGCGGAGGCGCGCATCGCCGAATGCACGGATCGACTCGATGGTCCGTGTCGCGGACTCCCACGCAACGGCGAGACGGGCGGCGTCCACCGCGATGCCATCCGGGTCGATGCCCGAGTCGACGTCGAGTCCGCGAAGGGCGAACGGCCCTTCGACACGGATGCCCGTCGCGTCGGCCTGGATCGGCACGTCGCAGGACAGGCGGAAGGCGCGGAACGCACCCGACCCGTCGCCGATCACGTCGAGTTGCGGAGTCAGGCCACGGACGGGTCCAGCCTCCGTCGTGCCCGGGAGCAGCGTGAGAGCGCCCGCAGAGCGCCCGTCCGCAGCGATCTGGATGTCGGCCGCCGTCGCCGACGTGCGGCGACCGTCCTGCAGCTGCTCGACGCGCGCAGGCGCTCCCACGATGCGGGCGAGCCCTGCATCGGGGACGGCCAAGAGTCGGTCACCCTGGCCATCCAGATCTCCCTCGGTCGCGCCTCGGCCGTGGAACACCACCCTGCCCTCCGCCACCGCGAGCTGTCGCGAGAAGACCGGGTTCGCGAGGCGCGCGTCGAGGCCATGCAGGCGGAGCAGTGCCGCCGGGATCATCCCGGGTCTCACGGCAAGGCGGGTTCCCTCGAGCTGCCAGGAGCCGTTCTCTCCGGTTGCCTGGACCGAGGCCCGGTCTCCACGGGCGATCACGATCCCACTCTTGGCACCTACCCGGTGGAACTCGATCTCGTCGCCGTGGGCCTCACCCTGCTCCGGGTCGACGACGTGGGCCGCTCCCTTCAGGAAGAGACTCCTCGTGCTCGGCGCTTCGATCCGGTTCGCCTCGGCTTCGACGCGCCGTGGCGTTCCCGACACGGCGTGTTCTGTCGAGAGGCGAACGGGTCGGCCGAGTGCTGTCATCGCGCGCAGCTGCCGCGCAGCGTCCACGTCAGCCCGCAGGTCCTGCACGTCGCGGAGACGGTCGGGGCCCCGTCGCACCACGAGGTCGGCCCGGGGAGAGATCACGTGGACGTCGGTCGCACCGTCGGATCGGCGCTCGACGGTCAGGGTGCCGCGGCCTTCGACGTGAAGGGCCCCGTCCTCGGTCTTCGCCGAAGCTGCGATCCGGTCGTCGGCGGAGGGATCCGCCGACCCCAGGATGGCCCGCGCCTCGTCGCCGTTCCGGAACAGGCGCATGCCTGACCCGCTCTCGGCACTGAGGCCTTCGCCCTGCAGTCGGGTCCTGCCGAACCCACGCGCCATCGAGATCGATCCGTCGCGTGCGGCGACGACGCGGAGACCCGAAGCCGACTCGAAAGTGAGCCCTCCGTCCTCCAGCGCAGCCTTGCCTTCGAACACGGCGAGGCCGTCGAGCAAGCGCGCGAGCGGCGGTGCCGAGAAGCCGAACGACGCCAGCGGTGCGCCGACGAACGACCGGACGTCGACCAGGTGGATGCGATGCTCGGCCTGGATGCGACGCACGGCCGCGGGGTCGGTCGCATCGATGAGCTCCGGCGCGCCCTCGGCGATCAGTGCCGCAGGCTCGCCGTCGAGCGCCGGGAGGACCGCAAGTCGGCTGCAGCTCAGTCTTGCGCTGGCTTGGGCGATCACCACGCGTCGGGGGGCCTCGGCGGACAGCACGAGCCTGCGCCAACTGGCCGACGCGCCGCGGACGAGCGTTCCGGACAGCCGATCCCCGGTTGCCGTCGCCGGGCCCTCGCCGAGGCCACTGCCCGGGAACCCCTCGACTTCGACGTTCTGTTGGAGAGTCAGTCTCCCGACGCCAGCACTCAGGTCTTCGACGTAGTCGAGCCGACCCGAGGACCGGAGCGTCGTCGAACCGTGCACGACCTCCGGGTCGGCATCGACGTGGAGTTCGAACACCGCACCGGGCTCACCAGCATGCGCGGGCAAGACACCGCGCACGCCCCGGCCGCGCATCCGCGTCGGCACGGCATCACCCGCGAACACGATCTCGAACGGGACGTCCGATGCCGGCGTCCGGAACTCGACGCCCAACTCGGTCTGCCGCGCGAGGACGCGCTCGACCTCGAAACGCAGTCCGGGAGCTTCGCTCTCGGCGGTCGACGCCAGCACCACGTCGCGCAGGTCCATGTCGCGATCCTCGCGGATCGACGGCTTGCCCTGCTCGTCCCGTGCGACCTGGAGGAAGGCCTGCCGGGCGGTGATCGTCCCGATCTCGACTTCCCGCGGTGGGGTCGTGCTGTCGTCGATCTGGAACAGCTGCGCGGTCAGCCGGTCGAGGCGGACCAGGTCTTCCGCGACGGTCTCGCTGTCTTCGGCGAGGAGCTCGAACGTGCGCAGTCGGATGCGGGATCCGTCCGGAAGCCCGCGCTCTTCGCGGCGCAGCTCCCGGAACTCGCCCGAGCCCGAGACCGACACGCGCGGTCCGTCGCCGTTGCCGCCGCCCACGTCGACGCCGCCGCCGAGCCCGCGCTCGTCGCGGGTTCGCTTGATCGGCTCGTCCTGGGGTCCGCCCTCGGTCTTCGCGAAGTTCTCGAAGCCGATCACGAAGTGGAGCAGTGCGAGGCTGCCGCCGATGAGCAGCAGGACCAGGAGAAGCCGCTGGATCACGGTCGACCGCCCTTCCGCACGACTTCGTCCCAGGCTCCGCGCGCGCGGAGCAGGAGCTCGACGACCTCGCGCAGCACGCCGGTTCCGCCACCCGCACCCGTCACGTGGTGCACGGTGGATCGGACTTCAGGACGGGCATCGGCCGGGGCCGCCGCGAGTCCGACGCGTCGCAGCACCGGCAGATCGAGGAGGTCATCCCCGACGTAGGCGACCTCGTCGTCCGCCAGACCCAGCCGTTCGGTGATCGCCTCGAAGACCGGGAGCTTGTCGAGGTGGCCGAGATGGACTTCGTGCACGCCGATCTCGGCGGCGCGGGCACGGACGATCGGGGCATCGCGCCCCGACAGGAACCCGCTCAGGCCGCCGGACCGGTGCCAGTAGATGAGCCCCGCCGCGTCGTGGACGTGGAAGCTCTTCGACTCGTGGCCGGAGGCGTCGAAGTGGATCCGTCCGTCCGTCAGGACGCCGTCCACGTCGGTCAGGATCAAACGGATCCTGCCGAGGGAGTCGGCACCCGGCAGCGTCATCCGATCCTCAGGTCGATCAGGTCCTGGACGTCGAGGAGTCCCGCGAGCTGGCCTTCGCCATCGACGACCGGCAGTTGGTCGACGCTGAGCTGGTGCATCCGCCCGAGCGCCTCGAGGGCGAACATGTCGGGGTCGACCGAGCGGGGGCCACGGGTCATCACGTCGTCAATCCGGAGGTTCGAGATCTCGGCGGCGCGACCGTCCTCGAGGAGGCGGCGCAGGTCGCCGTCGGTGAAGAACCCGACCAGCCTGCCGGCCGCATCGACCACGCTCGTCGCGCCCGGTCGGCCCGGGGTGCGGGTCATGACGCCGATGGCATCCAGGAGCCCGGCGCCCGCGAGCACCTGCGGGTTCCTCTCGCCGGTGCGCATCAGCTCACAGACCTTCATCAACCGCCGTCCCAGGTCCCCGCCCGGGTGGTAGCGCGCGAAGTCCTCGGGCCCGAAGTCCCGACCCTCCTGGACGATCAGCGCCAGCGCGTCCCCGAGCGCCAGCATGGCCGTCGTCGATGCGGTGGGCGCGAGGGCAAGGTCTCCAGCCTCCGTGATCTGGCCGAGTTCGAGCACGAGGTCGGCGTGGCGGCCCAGCGTCGAGTCCCGCGACTGGGTCATCGCGACGACCGTGACGCCGGCAGACTTCACGGGGGCGAGCAGCCGCAGCACCTCCTCGGTCTCTCCCGACTTGGACAGCGCCAGCAGGAGGTCTTCGGCAGCCACGCGCCCGAGGTCGCCGTGGATGGCCTCGGCGGGGTGCAGGAAGATCGACGGCGTCCCGGTCGACGCGAGCGTTGCCGACAGCTTCTGCGCGATGATCCCGGCCTTCCCCATGCCCGCGGTGACCACGCGGCCACGCAGGCCGAGGATCGCCTCGGCCGTGGCCACGAAGTCGTCGCCGATTCGGTTCGCGACCTGGAGGACGGCCGCGGACTCGGTGCGGATGATCGCCTTTGCGCGCTCGATCCTGGGGTCCATCGTCTGCGGAACGGAAGCCGTTCGACCCGGCCCCGATCGGTTCCGTGACGGCGGGCTTTCGGCGGCGTAGACTCTAGCGCCGATGTCCTACCGGGTCGAACTGCCGGTTTTCTGCGGTCCCCTGGACCTCCTGCTGCACCTCGTCAAACAGCAGGAGGTCGACATCCACGAGATCCGGATCGCTGACATCCTGGGCCAGTACTTGGCCTACCTCGAGGTGCTCGAAGCCCTCGACCTGTCGGACCTCGGCGACTTCCTGGTCATGGCCAGCACCCTGATGGAGATCAAATCCCGGGAGATGCTGCCGACCGAGTCGGTCGAGATCGAAGAGGACCTCGATCCGCGTGACGACCTGATCAAGCGGCTGCTGGAGTACAAGCGCTACCGCGACCTGTCGCGGCGGCTCGACCGTTTCGCCCAGCGCCGGAGCCGCATGGTCGACGTCTCGCTGCCGCTGCCGAACGAGGTCAAGGAAGCCCAGAAGGCCCGCGAGGAGGAGCAGGAGTTCCTCGACCTCGGCGAGGTCGAGATCTGGACGCTGACGGCGGCCTTCGCGAAGTTGCTCGAGGAGACCGGCGGTCGGAACCAGGAGCTCCAGATCGGCGTCGACAAGCGCGACGTCCG
>JBEAPQ010000396.1:0-3317 GCA_041164325.1 Planctomycetota bacterium
CGATCTCGTTCTTCAGGCTCGGAAGCAGGCCGTGCATCAGTCCGGCCTTGGCGGCGGCGTAGTCGGCGTGCCCGGCTTCGCCGAACAGACCGGCGGTCGAGCCGACGAGCACGAGGGACGCTGCGTCTCGCGGGTTCTCCGCGAGGTGTCGGAAGAACCCCCGGCAGGACAGGAAGGCGCCGGTCAGGTCGACGTCGAGGGTCTCGCGCCAGCGCACGAGGTCCAGGTCCTGGAGCGGCCGGCTCTCGGCCGGCCACACGCCCGCGTTGACGACGAGGCCGTCGATCTGCGGAAACGCGCGGGCCGCCTGCTCCCACATCCGATCCACGGAGGCCTCGTCGGTCAGGTCCGCCTGGACGACGATCGAGGCGGTGGCCAGGCGCTCGGCGAGTCCCCGCGCGACCTCCGGGCGTCTGTGGGTGTGGAGGACCAGGCGCGCGCCGTGCGCCGCGAGGTCCTCGGCCACGGCGGTGCCGAGTCCGCCGCTGGCCCCTGTCACGAGCACGGTCGCTCCCTCCAGTCCGGTCTGCATGGTGGGGGATCGCACCCCGTCCGCCGTCTGGTCGCAAGGCCGTGCTTCCGCGTCCCGCGCTCGCCCGTAGCATGGCGGCTCGAACGCGTCGGGATGCCAGAACGCCAACCAAGCCTGATTCTGCGCCGCGCAGGCCTCGCGTTGGCGCTTCTGCTCGGTGCCGAGTCCATCGCCCAATTCGTGGCGTGGCGGGTCTGGAGCACCGAGTGGATCGGCCCCCACGGTGAGCCGGACGCGCAGACCGTCCTGCTGGTGGGGGCGGGTGAGTGCTACGACGAGCGGGTCGCGTCGCGCGAGGACGCGTGGCCAGCCGAGGCCGTCGCCAGTCTGGAGGGCGCTCCGGTCCGCCTGGTAGCGGGAGCGGCGCCGGGCAGGGATTCCGAGGACATCCTTCGTCGTCTGCCTCTCCAGCTGAGCGTCGAGCGGCCGGCGCGCGTCGTGCTCTGCGTCGGTGTCGAGGACTACCGTCGCAGGCAGGCGGCACCCGTCCGACTCGCGGACCTTCCGGGCCGGAACGTCCCGTTCGCGTGGCGGGTCCGCCTCTTCGACGCGTTCCGCGGCGCGGACCGGAGTGCACCTCGGCTCGAGGGGCCCGCCCAGCTCCACGGCGCGTGGCACTTCGGCGACCTGGAGTTCCGCTTCGAACCCGACGGCGGGATGTGGATGGGTCAGGCGCCCGCGCTCTGGACGTACGGCGAGGAGGAGATCGGCATCGAGGTGCCGGGCGTCGGTGCCTACCGCGCGGCGTGGCGGATCGAAGGGCAGCAGCTCCAGCTGACCGGCGACTTCCCGGGAGAGCAGGTCCTGCTGATGCGCGGACCGAACCCCGGCGGCGCGGCTGCGCTGGGGGCCGCGCAGATCGATGCCGGTCGCTTCGATGAGGCCGAGTGGATGCTCCGTCCCGCCGTCCTCGGCAGCACTGCCGACATGGATGCGGCCGTGACGCTCGTCGAGCTCCTCCATCGTGCGGGCCGGTTCGAGGACGCGGAGCCCATCCGGGCTCGTGTTCTCGCGGAGTCCACGGAGCCGAGGCATGCGGCGCGCCGAGCCCGGCTGCTGCTGCTCGACGACCCGGGTGCGGCGCTCGACGTGCTGGGAGGCGAGCTCGCGCCCCACGCCCAGGATGCGCTGCTGATGCGGGCGCTGCGTGCCGAGGAGTTGGGCGACGCGACCGACGACGTCCTCGCCGCGGCCGTCCGAGCGATGGACGAGACCGACGGGCCGTTCCGGCGGACCTTCGCCTTCCTCGCCGCAGACCTGTTGGATCGGAAGGGCGATCGGGATGCCGCTGCGGTCGCGCTCTGTCGCGGACTCGCGGCCGTCGCCGGACCACCTGACGGGCGCGAGATCCCGGCTCTCTTCCGAGCACTCGACGAGGACGGATGGGAGCGCGCGGTGCGTGACGCAGCGGTGGAACCGAACACCCTGGCCCAGGTCCGTGCGTCCGTCGCATCTCTCGATGAGTCGGTCCGACAGACGCTCGACACGAACCTCCGCGCCATGGTTGCGTTGATCCGGTTCTACGGCGCGGAGCCCATTCTCCTCGACCCGGAAGATGACGGCGGCGCGCGCACCGTGCGGCGGCAGGTCGGTCGTGACCTCGGCGTCCGTGTCGTCTCGACGGATGGCGTGAACCGGGCTGCGCTCGCCGGCGGCCTGCGTGCGGCTCTCGATCGCTAGAGCGGGTAGCCCGCAGTCGCCATCGCCTCGGCGCAGATCGCGCGGAAGAGCTGCCGCTCCGCTTCCGTCCAGTCGGTGTCTTCGAGACGCAGCGCGTTCCGATAGTCGCGCGTCGTCGTGCGTCCGGGGCGGTCGCGGCCGAAGACCTCGGCGAGACCCTCTGCAGCCCGCCCGTCGAGCCCGAGGAACGCCGCGATCCGTCCCGCCGTCTCCGGGCCGCTCGTCGCGACGTCGCGCTGGTCGATCTCCAGGCAACGCTCGGACACGAGCGTGCGCGCGCGCTGCCAGTCGCGGATGACCATCGCCCAGTCGTGGCAGCCCTCCTCGAACGTCATCTCGGGATGCGTGCGTCGCCGCGAGTCGAGGACTTCGATGCCGTTGCGCTGGACCCAGATCCACCGGCCGCGCGGGTATGCCGCGGCGAGGATCGGTGTCGCGTGGATCATGTAGATGTCCGGCGTCTTGTCGACCCAGACCCGCTCGCCCTGCGGTGGTGCGATGGCGTGGAAGTGACGCAGCACGTCGCGGCGAAGGGCGTCGAAGTCGAACCGGGACGACGCGCGCTCGCGGCGTGGGTCGCCCCGATCCTCGTCGGCCATGTGCTGGATCCCGGGCCCGATCTGCTGCCAGCGTTCGTGGAGCGTGGCGAGCATCAGGTAGGCCGTCGTGTAGACGAAGCCCTCCCGGTTGCCCGGGATGCCCGCCCCGAAGCGCAGGCCGTTGCCGACGATGGTCGTTCCCGAGCGCGCCGCACCGACCACGAAGATCGGCTCGGCATCGGGGAAGAGGTCGCGGAATTCCGGGGCGAGGACGTCGGCCAAGGTCGGGGAGCAGGGTGGGGGGCGTGCCGATGATGTTGGATCGGAGCGGACCCCGCAACCGCACGGATCCGTGCGCCGCATCCGGCTACATTCGCGCGCCGCGATGGCCGGGCCGAAGATCCTCTGCGTGGTGGGCACCCGCCCGGAAGCCATCAAGATGGCTCCGGTCGTCCGCGCGCTCCGGGCCGGAGGGTGGTGCGAGGCCCTGGTGGTCGCGACCGGCCAGCATCGCGACCTTCTCGACACCGCGCTCGCCGACGTCGGTCTGGCGCCCGACTTGGACC
>JBEAPQ010000397.1:0-3494 GCA_041164325.1 Planctomycetota bacterium
CCGCGCCACCACCGATCCCGACCGGGGACGGCTGAGGAGGCGTGAGGAACTCCTCGACCGCCGTCACGCCGAGCGCGCCGTCCGCGGGCTCCCTGCGGATCGGGTCGGCCGCCGCGTCGCGCTGCGCCGGCGACATCGCGAAGAACGCATCCGCGCCGAGGGCTTCGCGCGCCTCCTCGACGCCGTCCGCTCGGTCCCGGCTCCCGTCGGCCACGGTTGCCTCCGCGTGGGGCACAGCACGGTTCAGGCGCTGGACGAGAACGAAGGTGATCGTCAGCAGGGCCGCCGCGGCGGCGCTGGCCATCCAAGCGAACCGGCGCGCCCCAGGAGCAGCGCGCGTCTCCGCGGCCCCCGCGCAGGCGGCGTCCACGACGCGGTCCGCGAAGTCCCGGGGCGCGTGTGGCCCCTGGCGCAGGACGCCGCGCACGGCTGCGACCGCGCTGCGGTAGGCCTCGGCCTCGCCCATCCGCGCCGCGTCCTCGGCGAGCCACGCCTCGAACGCCGCCCGCTCGTCGGGGTTCATCCGCCCGTCGACCCAGTCTGCCAGCCGTTCGTCCAACGGCCCCTCTGGCACCTCGCCACCGCTCATGCACCGAACTCCGCGAGAGCTGCTTGGAGGAGCTGCCTTCCCCGGTGCAGGCGCGACCGCACCGTGCCCACCGGGATCTCCAGGGTTTCCGCCACCTCTTCGTAGGACAGCCCCTGCATGTCGCGGAGCAGCACCGCGAGGCGGAACTCATCGGGAAGGTCCGCGACCGCGAACCGGACGCGGTCGGCGAACTCGAGCTCCTGGGCCCGCTCGGCTGGCCCCAGCACGCGGGCTGGCGGATCGAGCCGCGCGTCGTCGTCGCCCGCAACCGGCCGATCGAGGGAGACCGTCCGGCGCGCCCCACGCTTGAGCGAGTGGTCCTTCCGGTAGGTGCTGATGCAGACGTTCATCGCGATCCTGTGGATCCAGACCCGGAACCGCAGCGCACCGTCGAAGCCGGTCAAACCCCGGAAGACGCGCAGGAAGACCTCCTGGGTCACATCCTCGGCGAAGGTGGGGTCACAGCGGAGAACGCGCATGGCGAGTCGCAGGATCTGATCCTGGTGCAGTTCGACCAGCGCTCGAAACGCGTCTTCCTCCCCGTTGCGCGCCCGCGCGACCAGGGCCTGCTCGGCCGGATCGGGAAGGACGCTCTCGGGCGGAACCGGGTCCGCAGCATCGGTCACGGCCCGCGCGGAACGCAGCCGCTGGCTCGGGGTTCCCGGGCGCACCTGATCTTTCTGCTCGGCAGTCACGACACGGGTCGACGCATGGGGGGACGCCAACGTTCCCGCGCACGATAACGTGGGGCTCGGCGTCCCAGGAGGCGCCTCCTGCCATGACTCGACACGTCCTCCAGATCCGCTGCCCCTGCTGCCGCAAGCCCATCGAAGTGGACACGCGCACGGGCAAGGCCCGGGCCCAGGCCGGGCCCGAATCCGGGCTCGATGCCCTTCTCGATGCGCACCGCAACGAGTCCGAGCGCCTCGACGACCTGTTCGACGCAGCGCGTGACGGACACGCCAGCGAAGCCGAACGGCGCGAGGACGCGTTCCGCCGAGCCGCGAAGGAAGCCAAGGACGACAAGTCGAAGCCGCGGACGCCGTTCGACCTGGACTGACGGGGGCCGCGGACGCCGCCCGCACGGGATCATCGATCGGTTCCGCTGAGGCGCTGCGCCGCCTCCGGCGTGTAGGCGGGGCGCTGGTCACGATTCGCGAACTCGGCCACGACCTCGGCGAGTCCCGCGAGCACCGCCGTCATGTGTGGGACGTCGATGCGGGACGGCTCGTCACCCGGCTGGTGGTAGTCGCTGTGGAGCGTGCCCGCGCTGATCGAGTGCGCGACCACGCCCTTCTGCGCGAACGGGAGGTTGTCACTGGCCGAGAACAGGCGGCTCGCCATCTCGAAGTCGGTCAGTGCGACCCCGGCGCGGCCGAGCGCCGGACCTGCGATCGTTGCGAAGTCAGAAAGCTCCTTGCCGGTCACCCACGCGAACGGGGGCCCCTCCTTCTCGGGGCGCCCCAGCATCTCGAGGTTGACCATCGCCGCGACGCGGGACAGCGCGAACGGGGGCTCGGCCGCGAACGCACGGCTGCCCTGCAGGCCCTTTTCCTCGGCCGAGAAGCAGACGAACACCAGGGTGCGCCGCGTCCTCTCGGTCTGCGCCGCGAAGTGCTCGGCGAGCAGCAGCACCGCCGTCGTGCCGGTCGCGTCATCGTCCGCACCGTTGTAGATGCCGTCCGAGCCGTCCGCGCGCGGACGGATGCCCACGTGGTCGTAGTGGGCCCCGACGAGGACGATCTCCTCCGCGAGGTCGGTGCCGGGCAGCATGCCGACGACGTTGCGCAGCGGCACGTCGACCTCGACCGGGGCAGGAACGCGCAGTGCCGCGATCGTCTCGGTGCCGTCCGTCACGCCGGGCCGCAGGAGGATGGTGGGAGCTGCGCCCCCACGACCGCGTCTCCGCAGCGTGGTGCGCGGCCCATCGGCGGTCCGCCACGCGGGATGCGCGGGCGCCGTGACCACGAACGTCGGGGCCGCGGCCGCCATCCGGCGACGGACCCGTGCTGGGTCCGCGTCGGCATCCTCGGGCTCCGGCGTCATCGGCACGCCCTCGACCGAGAACGCCCGGCCCGCGTCCCAGAGACGGAAGTCGGTCCCCGGCTCGAGAACGACCTCGTCCCCGGCCGCGGTCACGAGCCGCAGCTCGACGCCACCCGAGTCGACCTGCTGTCCGGGCAGCGTGTAGCGATGGAACCAGTCCGGCGACGCGCCCACGGACGAGCCCGGCGACAGCCCGGCGCGCGAGAACGACCAGGCCAGGAACTGCGCCGCTTCCTCGAGGCCGCGACTCGGCGTGTCGCGCCCGCCCAGCGCGTCGCTGGCGAGGTAGCCGAGGACCTCCTCGACGCGCTCGGCCGACAGGGTGCCGGTCTGGGCCGACGGGGCGGCGGCGAGGCTGGATGCCGCGAGGCAGGCCAGGAGCGAGTTGCGGTTGCGATTCATGCCAGGGCGTCCGTGACGTCGGTCCGGGGGGCCAGGACTTCGTTCATCGCGCCACTGCGGTAGCCGACGAGGTCCAGTGAGATGTAGGTGTAGCCAGCGGCTTCGAGACGAGCGACGAGCTCCGCGCGGAGTTCGACGGCCCGAGGGATCGCGTCGGGCTCGACCTCGAGGCGTGCGACGGTGCCGTGGTGCCTGACCCGGAACTGTGCGAAGCCCAGCGCGCGCACGGCCGATTCGGCCCGCTCCAGCTGCGCGAGGATCGAGGCGTGGACTTCGGTGCCATACGGGATCCGGGATGCCAGGCAGGCGAGCGCAGGCTTCTCCGCGACCGAGATCCCGTGGGAGCGTGCGTAGCTCCGGACGGCCGCCTTGTCGAACCCGGCGTCGGCCAACGGCGCGAGCACACCGCGCTCCATCGCGGCCCGCGCCCCAGGGCGGTGGTCCGACAGGTCGTCGA
>JBEAPQ010000398.1:0-7711 GCA_041164325.1 Planctomycetota bacterium
CCGACCGCGCGCCCACCCGGGTAGGCCTTGCCCCGAAGGTCTGCGACCTCATCGCGGACCAGGTAGCGGACCCAGCGGCGGACGTCGTCGCGGTCGAGGTGGGTGTCGAGACCCCCGAAGAGCTCTTCGAAGCCCGGGTATCGGTCGAACGCACCACGATCGCCGTCGGCGAGCTCCAGGAAGAGCTCGGGGTTGGCTCGGACCTGCTCGCGCACGTAGTCCTGCAGCGTGCCTGCCCGGAAGAGTTCGAAGATCTCCGCGTTCTTCCACGCGTCGGCGACGCTGATCTCCCGCAGCTCGATCTCGATGTCCGGCGTCACGCCCCAGTCCGGCGCGATGATCTTGCCGTCCCGGTCGACTTCCTTGTGGACGCAGCGTCCGCTGGGGAGGTGGTAGCGTGCGACGGTCAGCTTCATGCGGGGGCCGACGTCGTAGGTCCCGTTGCCGTTGCGGTCCTCGAACTTCTCCCACTCGTCGCGGACGCCGTTGTCGTTCGAGTCCTCGAACTCTTCCGGCGGGTCCGTGCGCATCGGCAGCAGTTGCTGGACGCTGCCCTTGCCGAAGGACCGCGTGCCGATCACCACGGCGCGTCCGAGGTCCTGGAGGGCGCCGGCCGTGATCTCGGAGGCGGACGCGGTGTACTCGTTGACCAGCACCGCGAGCGGGATGTCGAGCATCATCGCGCGGCCCGGACGGGTCCGGTAGTCGAAGCGGTCGTCCGGGTTCCGTCCCTGGGTGTAGACCACGAGTTCGTTGGCGGGCACGAAGAGCTCGACGACGTCACGCGCGGCGAGCAGGAAACCCCCGGTGTTGTTGCGCACGTCGAGGACCAGGCCGACGACGCCCTCTTCCTTCATGGAGGTCAGAGCCTGGCGGAGTTCCGCCGCCGTGCTCTGTGCGAAGTTGACGAGCTCCACGTAGCCGACGTTGCCGGGCAGGATCTCCCAGTTCACGGAAGGGACGCGGATCTGTGCGCGGACGATGTCGACGTCCTGGGGCTCCTGGAGGCCCGGGCGCGCGATCTTCAGGATGACCGACGTGCCGGGCTCGCCCTTCATCCGGGAGATGATCTCCTCGGACGTGTGGCCGCTGGTCTCCCAGCCGTCGACCTCGAGGATCTTGTCCCCGGACTTGAGGCCCGCCGCGTAGGCCGGACCCGAGTAGATCGGGCGGATGATCGAGAAGACGTTGTCCTTGTCGAAGTTGACGAACGCGCCGATGCCGCCGTACTCGCGGTTCAGGTCGAAGAAGAAGCGCTGGTACTCCTCCGACGTGAAATACGACGAGTGGGGGTCGAGCGACTCCATCAAGCCCTTGGCCGCCGCTTCGAGCATGGCCTGGTCCTCGAACGTGTCGCCACGGACGTGCATCGAGGACGCGGCCATCATCAGCTCGCGCAGGCGCGTGAAGGCGCCATCCCGCCCGGTGCCCGAGCCGCCCTCGTCGAGCTGCTGCAGCACGATCTGGCGGAGGCGCCGCTGGAAGAGCCGCCGTTCTTCCTCGCGGCGGAGGAAGCTGTCCGCGAGCTTGCCCTCGAGGCTCGGCTGCCCCGCGACCTCGCGCAGGATCTCGCCGGTGCGGCCGCTGAGGTCCGAGTTGAGCTCGGCCATGGTCAGCGCGGCCCGGACGCGGAGTGCCGTGTCGCGAGACGCCTGGAAGTCGGTCAGGGTTTCTTTGGCGAGCAGCTGCTCGGCTTCGGTCCCGATCCGCCACAGCCCACGTGCGGCCTCGATGCGGACCGGGGCTTCCAGAAGATCGTCACCCACGCGTTCCGCGAGGATCTTCCGGACATCGGGCAGCACGCGGCGGTTGAACAGCGTGTCCTCGGCGAGGATCGACAGCGCGGCGGCCTGCTCGTCCGGGCTCGCGGGGGCGGCCGTCACGGGCTCCAGCAGGCCGAGGATCTCCTTCCCGAACACATCGCCGTCGGCGAGTTCGCGCAACGCAGCGGCCGCGGCGAGGCGCGCGCGCGGCTTGCTGTCGGCGGCCGCCTCCAGGACCGCTCTGGCGACGGCATCCTGCGGGCCGTCGAGGTCGGCCAGCTGGGTGCCGACCGTGAACGCTTCGGCCACGGTGCCTTCGGCTGCGAAACGCAGGAGCTCTGCCGCGCGGCGGCCAAGGTCCTGCGCGTGGCCCGTGACGGCGAGGAGGAGGACGGCGAACGCGGATACGGGGAGAGGTCTCTGCATGGATGCTCCGAGGACTTCGGTTGCTGTCGGAAGAGATCGACCGGCGGCGCGCGGCGCCTCCACCGCGGGCGAAGTCGCCGTGCGAGGATAGGGACTCCGGTTGCGTGGGTCACCCACGGCGTCGGCGCCAACGGCACCTCAGCACGACGGCCCTTCGCGCAGATCACGCCCGGGGATTTCGCGTGGTCGGCCACCTAGACTCGGGCCGTGACTGAACCCGACCAGCACGAAGAGGGCGACGGTGGCGGCCTGACCCACGTCGATGGCGCCGGCCGGGCGCGCATGGTGGATGTCTCCGCCAAGATCGAGAGCCTCCGGGAGGCTGTGGCGCGCGCCGTCGTCGACCTCGGCCCGGACTTGGTCGATCGGCTCTTCCGGGGGGATCTCCCCAAGGGGGAGGCGATCAGCGTGGCGCGCATCGCGGCGATCCAGGGCGCGAAGGAGACGGCGCGGCTGATTCCGCTCTGCCATCCGATTCCGCTGTCGTCTGTCGAGGTCGCGATCGAGGCGTGCTCCGAGGGGGCCGTCGAGGTCCGCGTGACTGCGCGCTGCCGCGGTGTCACCGGGGTCGAGATGGAGGCCCTGACCGGCGCGATGGCCGGCGCGCTGACGATCTACGACATGTGCAAGGCCGTCGAGAAAGGCATCCGGATCGGCCCGGTCGAGCTCCTCCGCAAGGAAGGCGGCAAGTCCGGTCCCTGGGAGCGTGGCGCCCCTTCCTAGCCGGGCCCCTGGCCCGGAATGCGCTACTCCGGCTCGGGCTCCATGCTTAGAGTCCCGCCTCCGACGTCCGCTACCGGAGGGCGTCGAACGCCGTCCCCCAGCAAGACCATGGCCCAGAAGAAGAAGCCGGCGAAGAAGACCGGCACGAAGTCTCCGAAGAAGCCCAGCGCCGGGAGCGCCGCGAAGAAGCCCGCTGGCAAGAAGGCCGGCGCCAAGAAGCCGGCTGCCAAGAAGCCAGCCTCGAAGAGGGCTGGTGCGAGCGGCGTCCGCGGCGCCGACCCTGTGGCTCAGATCCAGCGCGTCATCGACGTGATGGTCGAGGCGGGCGCTGTCGAGGTCGAGCTGGAGGATGCGGGCCTCAAGCTGCGCGTCCGGCTCAAGGGCGACGTGCCCATGCCGATGATGTCCTACGCGGCTCCGGCCCCGGCCGCCGTGATGGGGCCTGCTTCCGCGGCGCCCGCCGGCGAAGCGGCCGCGCCCGCCGCGTCGGCCCCTGCAGCGGACGATCCGCGGCGCAAGGTGTTCCAGTCACCGATGGTAGGGACGTTCTACCGTTCCTCGTCGCCGGACTCGGACCCGTTCGTCGGCGTCGGCGACCGCGTCGGCCCCGACCAGACGATCTGCATCCTCGAGGCCATGAAGGTCATGAACGAGATCAAGGCCGAGATGAGCGGCGAGATCGTCGAGGTGCTGGTCCAGAACGGCGAGCCCGTCGAGTTCGGGCAACCCCTGTTCGTCATCAAGGCCGACTGACGTGTTCCGACGCATCCTGATCGCCAACCGCGGGGAGATCGCCCTGCGGATCATGCGGGCCTGCAAGGAGCTCGGCATCGAGACCGTGGCCGTCTATTCCGAGGCGGACCGGGACCTGCTGCACCTCCGCTACGCCGACGAGACCGTCTGCATCGGCCCGGCACCCAGCGGACAGAGCTACCTCAACATCCCGGCGCTGATCGCGGCCGCCGAGATCGCCGACGTGGAGGCCATCCATCCGGGCTACGGCTTCCTGTCGGAGAACGCGCACTTCGTCGAGGTCTGCCAGTCCTGCAACATCAAGTTCATCGGCCCATCGCCGGAGACGATCGCCGCGGTCGGTGACAAGGTCCGCGCGAAGGAGATCGCCCGCGAAGCCGGTGTGCCGGGTGTGCCCGGCAGCGACGGCCCGGTCGAGTCCGAGCAGGAGGCTCTCGCGGTGGCTCGCCGGATCGGATTCCCCGTCCTGATCAAGGCAGCGGCCGGCGGCGGGGGCCGCGGCATGCGCGTCGCCCACAACGACGTCAGTCTCGTCAACGGCTACCACTCGGCGCGGACCGAGGCGGAGGGTGCGTTCAAGAACTCGACGGTCTACATCGAGAAGTACGTCGACCGTCCGCGCCACGTCGAGATCCAGATCATCGCCGACATGCACGGCAACGTCGTGCACCTCGGCGAGCGCGACTGCTCGATGCAGCGCCGCCACCAGAAGCTCGTCGAAGAGAGCCCATGCCCGGTGCTCGACGAGGACACGCGGCGCCGGATGGGTGAGGCAGCCGTGCGCCTCGCGCATGCGTCGGGTTACTACTCGGCCGGCACCGTCGAGTTCCTGCTCGATCGCGACGGCAACTTCTACTTCATCGAGGTCAACTCCCGCATCCAGGTCGAGCACCCGGTGACCGAGGAAGTCACCGGCGTCGATCTGATCCGCGAGATGATCCGCGTCGCGGCCGGCGAGAAGCTGTCGTTCACGCAGGACGACATCCGGCCCCAGGGCCACGCGATCGAGTTCCGCATCAACGCCGAGGATCCCGAGTCGAACTTCAAGCCCAGCCCGGGCTTGATCGAGACCCTGATCCCGCCGGCTGGGCCGGGCGTGCGGTGGGACAGCCACGCCTACCAGGGCTACCGCGTGCCGCCCCACTACGACTCGATGGTCGCCAAGCTCATCGTCCATCGGGCAACGCGGCAGGAGGCGCTGGCGACCGCGCGGCGTGCGCTGGAGGAGATGCAGATCGAAGGGATCAAGACGACCCGGAGCCTGTTCCTCCGCGTGCTGGAGCACAGCGACTTCATCCACGGCAACATCGACACCGGGTTCATCGACCGCTTCTTCGGGCAGCGGTGATGTCGACGCCGCGACGGGACGAGGCCGTTCAGAGGACGGAGGTGCCCGCTTGGCGGGGCGTCGTGATCTGAGGGCCTTGGCCGGACGCGTGCTGCTCGGTGCCAACGTCCTGGTGGCGGTCGGCACCGCGGTCTTCGTCCTCCTGGCCTACGTGGCGCCCGGTCCCATGAGCATTCCGGTGCACGCCGAGTCCGGCGTCTTCCGGATGGCGGTCCGCGGGGATGCGGCGAGTGGGTTCCTGCCACTCTGCGCGATCGCCCTCCTGGTCGCGGACTTCCTGTGGATCGTCTACGGAACGCCCGGGGGCGCTCCGGTATCCCACGTGACGA
Source organism: Planctomycetota bacterium (assembly GCA_041164325.1). Taxonomy (GTDB): domain Bacteria; phylum Planctomycetota; class UBA1135; order UBA1135; family UBA2386; genus JAQCBR01. The sequence continues at coordinate 5,343 of JBEAPQ010000398.1, forward strand.
GCGAGACGGCGACTGGTCCCGTGCGCGTCGCCCGGGATGCGCTGGAGGCCGGACTCCGCGCGGCCGGGGAGGCCGTCGCCGACGTGACGCGGCTCCGCGTCGGAATCGAGGTCGCGGGTCCCCTCGGCAAACGTGTCGTCGGGCGCGCCCAGTTCCATGCACCGGACGGGGCTTCCATTCCCGATGTCAGCCAGCGTCTCCGGAGGGCGCTCGCGCGCCGGTTCGAGGAAATGGTCCGTCTCCCCGACGGGCATCGGCTCGAGTGGGAGGTGGAATTCGGCGGTTTCCAGGGCAAGCGTGCGCGTCGCCCGGAGGCTGATCCGGTGGGGGCGGACGAGCTCGAGGAGCCGGATGTGCCCTTCACCGGGCCGCGCTATCCGATCGACGACGAGCCGAAGGGCGGCTGACGCCCGCGAATCGAGGCCGGGCGGATCACCGGCCGGTGCGGTTCCTCCGGAATTCGCGAGTTCGGCGCGTTGTCCTGCCGAAAGAAACGGCGGAGCATGAGGCGCCCTTTCCGCCGCCGACTCCGACCCGGGACCTCGTGATGCAACTCCTGCCGGACCGTGCGCTCTGCTTGACCTTCTGTGCGGCCGTGGGCCTCGCGGGGGCCGTCGCATCGCAGGGGCGCAACATCTACGACCCGTGGGCCCCTCGTCAGCAGACGCAGGAGCCGGCGAAGCAGCCGCCGCTCTTGCCGAACCCGCTCGACATCCTGCTGCAGGGCGAGACGGTCCACCCGCGGTTTGCGGGCAACCCGGCCCAACAGGGGCTCGGGGGACTGCCGTTCCTGACCCCGCCGGGTTTCGGCGCGTATCCGGACGGGCAGTTCGCGGTGCCGTTCCGGGACGCGCCCGTGGGCGTGGCGACGACCCCGATGATGCCGCGTTCGCCGAATGCTTGGCCCTCGTGGCTGCCGCCGAACGCCGAGGAGGGTGGTGACGTGGGGTTCACGCCCAACGTCGCGATCGTGGCGCAGACCAACGACTACGTCTGGGTGCTGGAGCCCGACGAGACCGCGTTCACGCCGCTCGCCTACTGGGATCGCTACCGCGTCGTGCCCGCAGGCACGACGCTCGACGTGCGCGGCGGCGGGCAGTTCGCTCTCGCCTTCCAGCGCGGATCGGTCGTGCGCTCGCTCGGCAAGGCACGCGCCGTTCTCGAACGCATGGACGAAGAAGTGACCGCGATCGGGTTCGAGAGCCTGAGCCGCGTCGTCGTCGTTGCGGGCGAGCGCCCGGTCCGCGTTCGCGTCGGTCAGGCCGGTGCGGTCGAGGCCGTGTCCTGCCGCCTGTCGCTGGCGCGCGAGGGCGGCCTCGTCCACATCGCGAACCTCGGCCCCGGCCAGGCGCGGTTCGACGTCGGAGAGCGCGTGGTGGAGCTGCCGCGGGGCTTCCGGATCAGCGTCATCCCCGACCTTCCGCCCGACGGACCGAGCCTCGATCTCGGCCTGCGCGGCGATCTCCAGACCAGCCGGGACGGGCGCAAGCTGCGCGCCGTGGCCGGCGCGGCGGGTGGTTCGCTCGATTGGAGCGGCGCCCGATTCGAACTTCCGCGTGGGGCCAACCTGACGGTGGACCCGCTTGCGGGCAGCGCATTCCCCGAAGGACGTCCTTGAACGAGAGCAACCACGAGATGAGCGAAGCGAACAAGATTGCCCTGGTGACCGGCGGGGCCGGTTTCATCGGTTCCCACCTCTGCGAGCGTCTCCTCGAGGACGGCCTCGAGGTGATCTGCATGGACAACCTGCTGACCGGGGATCTCGCGAACATCGAGCACCTGTTCGGCAACCCGAAGTTCAAGTTCTTCCATCAGGACGTCACCCATTACATCCACGTCCCTGGGCGACTCGACTACATCCTGCACTTCGCATCGCCGGCGAGCCCGATCGACTACCTCGAGCTGCCGATCCAGACGCTCAAGGTCGGGAGCCTCGGCACGCACAAGGCGCTCGGACTCGCGCGCGAGAAGGGCGCCCGTTTCCTGCTGGCGAGCACGAGCGAGGTCTACGGCGACCCGCAGGTCCACCCGCAGACCGAGGACTACTGGGGCCACGTGAATCCGGTCGGTCCGCGTGGCTGCTACGACGAGGCCAAGCGCTTCGCCGAGGCGATGGCGATGGCCTACCAGCGGCACCACGGCGTGGAGACGCGCATCGTGCGCATCTTCAACACCTACGGCCCCCGCATGCGGCTGAACGACGGTCGTGTGCTGCCGGCGTTCATGAGCCAGGCGCTGCGAGGGGAGGATCTGACGGTGTTCGGAGACGGCAGCCAGACCCGGAGCTTCTGCTTCGTCGACGACCTCGTGGAGGGCATCCTGCGGATGCTGCGCAGCGACGAGAAGATGCCGGTCAACATCGGGAATCC
>JBEAPQ010000399.1:0-2565 GCA_041164325.1 Planctomycetota bacterium
ACCCGACCCTCGGCTTCGCCTTCCTGCAGGGCCGCCGTCGCGAGCTGCTGGAGCGCCGCCTCGTCGCGCTGCGCGAGCAGCACCGTCGCCGCACTCGCATCCGTCAGACACCGCGCCCGCAGACCGTCCACATCACCGAGCGCCCACTCCGCGAGCGCGCAGTTCACCCCGTCACCCTCCTCGCGGAGCTCCGCGGAGCTGGCGACCGCCCGGAGCGCGTCGAGCACAGGTCCCTTCCGGACCTCCTCACACCGGAGCGCTGCCCGCACTCCGATCCACGGACCCGGCCGCGCCCCGTCCTGGATCAGCTTCGCGACGAGCTCGACATCGGCAGCGCCGCCGAACTCGACCTGCTCGGCCTGCCGCAGGAGCCAGGCACCCAGGGCCCCGTGGGCCGGCTCGTTCTGGAGCTCGACCAGCCAGCGTTCGAGGAGTGCCGCCAGCGGCGCGGGGCAGAGACCCTCTCGATCGGCGGCAAGCTCGATCCGGCGCGGCTCGTAGGCGGGCCACGTCGCCGGGTCCTCGTAGTCCCCGAACTCGAACGTGGACTCCCCCGGCCACGCGAGCAGCGTGTCGAGGACCAGGTCCCGGTGCTCCGAACCGCTCCCGTAGCGCAGCAGGTTCAGGAGGCTCTCGAACGCGTCCTTCCGCACGATCGGGTCGGGGTCTGCGACGCGTGCACAGAGCAGCGGGACGTGCTCGCTCCGGAAGCTCCGGTGCAGGTCACCGATGAAGATCTGCCGGTGCGAGCTCTCCGGTAGCGGACGTGCTCGCAGCACGTCGGCGACCTGCCCCGGCGTCAGCACGTGCTTGAACGTGTCCCAGTCGAAGCGCGGGTCCTCGTCGAAGAGGTGCGGCCGGACCAGGTCGACGTAGCGATCGATGTCGGGCAGCCCGAGCGCAAGCTCCGGGACGTGGCACGCGGCGCCGTAGGCCACGTCGACATCGTCCGACCAGAGGCCGCAGACCGCCGCCGCCGCCATCGCGTCCGAGAGCCCCTGCTTCTCGCGGCGCCGCCACTCCTCTTCGCGCCACGGCTGCCGCTCGGGGTCGCGCGCGAACTCCGCGAACCACGCCCACATACCGCGCCCGCCGTGCACGGGCTCGAGGGCGGCCTCGACCTCTGGCGGCAGCACGCGGTGCGCGGGCACCTGGGCGCCGAGGCTGCAGGACAAGAGCGCACACAGCAGCGCCTCGCCGATCGACCGCCCGCGTTCAATCCACATCGCAGACCTCGCGCAGTGCGTCCCAACCGCGCACATTGTCCCGGGGCGGGAGCGGCAGCCGCGACGACAGCCGCGCGACGGGAACTCCGCAGTCCGGACAGGTCCCGCCAGAACCGGATTCACGCTCGACCACCCGCTTCCGGCAGGTGAAGCAGACGGCCACCGTCGCAGGGTCTGGCATGAGGTCGAGTGGACTCGCCGCAGCGAACGCGGTCAATCCTCGACGAACCGCGCCGAGAAGTGCCGCAGCACCTGCGGGGCCTCGACGATGCGCAGACCCCGCAGCGTCGAGCGCACCGCGTGGAGCTCTGCACAGGCCTCGACGACGTAGTCGATGTGTGACTGCGTGTAGACCCGGCGCGGGATCGCGAGCCGGACCAGCTCCATCGGCGGAGCCGCATGCCCGTCGCCTCCGAACATCACCGAGCCGATCTCGCACGCGCGGATCCCGGCCAGCCGGTACAGACCGACGGCCACCGCCTGACCCGGGAACTTCGAGGCTGGCAGATGCGGACAGAAGGAGGCCGCATCGATGTAGATCGCGTGCCCTCCCGGCGGCTCGAGGATCGGAACGCCGTGACCCAGCAGGCGCTCACCGAGATAGGCGACCGAACGGATCCGATAAGCGAGGTAGTCCTCGTGGAGGACCTCCTCGAAGCCCTGCGCCATCGCTTCCAGATCACGACCCGCGAGCCCACCGTAGGTCACGTAGCCCTCGGTCAGGATCAGCGCGTCACTCGCCCGGTGGAGCAGCTCGGGGTCGCGCAGCAGCAGCACGCCGCCGATGTGGACGATGCCGTCCTTCTTCGCGCTGATCGTCGCGCCGTCTGCGAGGTCGAACATCGCGCGGACGATCTCGCGGACGGTTCGGTCTTGTTGACCGGGCTCCCGCGTCTTGATGAACCACGCGTTCTCGGCGAACCGACACGCGTCGAGGAAGAACCGGAGACCGTGCCGATCGCAGACTTCGCGAATGGCGCGCAGGTTCGCGAGGCTGACCGGCTGGCCGCCCCCCGAGTTGTTCGTGACGGTGCACATCACGACCGGGATGCGCGCAGGGCCGACCTCCTCGATCAGCCGCTCGAGCGCCTCGACATCCATGTTGCCCTTGAACGGATGCCTGTCCTGCGGGTCCGCCGCCTCCGGGATGCGCAGGTCGACGGCCTGCGCCCCGCTGTGCTCGACGTTGGCTCGCGTCGTGTCGAAGTGTGCGTTGTTCGGCACGACGAGCCCCGGCGCGCCGAGAAGCTCGAACAGGATGCGCTCGCTCGCGCGCCCCTGGTGCGTCGGCAGGATCCCCTCGAACCCGGTCATCGCGCGCATCTGGTCGCGGAACCGG
>JBEAPQ010000400.1:0-5784 GCA_041164325.1 Planctomycetota bacterium
GTGCACGCCCGGACCGCCGTCCGTGTCGACGTCCCACTGGAGCCGCACGCCCGAGTGGAACCGGCCGCCGGCGAATGGAATCGTCAGGGTCTCCGACCGCACCCCGACCTCCTCGTGGCCCTGGCGCGCGGTCGGATCACAGGGTGACACGGGGTTGGCGGCGTAGTCGACTCCCGCCGCGGCGTCCGAACCGCCCCGGAACGTCCCACGACAGCCGGAAGCCGTGCTGTTGCCCCCGTCGAACCGGTCGGCCATGCCCACCTGGGCAAAGTCGAAGACCATGCCGCCGACCGCCTCGAACCGGATGCGGGTGATCGGTTGCGTCGTCGGGTTGGTCACCGAGAAGAAGCCGCTGCTCGGGTCTGCGTTGAACGAGTTGCCGCCAGAGGTGGCCACCTGCACGCCGAGCGGCGGACGAAGGTCGATACCCAACTCGACTTCGTTGGTGGCGAGCAGCGGCACGTAGGGCAGAGGCACACGCGCATCGAGCCAAAGCCCCTGCACGCGCAGCGCCTGGGCAAAGCCTGCCGGAAGGCTGCTCGTCGGAATCGTGACGCGGCCACCGCCGACGCTGGAGACGGAAATCGGCTGACCCGCCGGCACCGTCACCCCGAGCAGCGCCTGGAAGTCGTCCAGAACCGACCACGAGGCCCCGAGGTAGCCGAGACTGCCGCAGGCGAGTGCGTCTGACCCGAGGTTGAAGAACAGCGCCAGCGGCGCGCCGGTCGGGGCCCCGACCGAGTCGATCGCGATCTGCGTCGAGGCAGGACCGACGAGCTTGTAGCTCCGATCCGCTGTGCCCCCATCGAGCGCCGACCGGAGCACGAGCGCGTCACAGACGCCCGGCGCACGATGAAGGACGCCGACGCGCACGCGGTCCGGCCCCACCTGGTCGAGTCGCGCCACGAGCGTCCGACGCCCGTCGGCCGCAGGGTGGATCGCGAGACCGCCCTGCACACCCGGGGCCGGGAACGCCCGCCCCGTCGGCCCACCCGCGGCGGTCGAGATCTCGAAGATCTGCCCGCCCTCCGCAGGATCCGACCACGCCCAGATCGACCCGGAACACGGGTCGTGCGCCAGCCCGTAGATCGACCAGCCGATCGTGTTCGAGTAGCGACGGATCAGCGTGCCGTTGAGGTCGAACTCCACGAGGTCGGAGTCGAAGTTCGCGGACCAGAACGACCCCTCGCCCCCGTTGCCGTCGGGATCGAAGGCGAGTGCCCGGAACGTCCCGAGCACCTGATCCGCGGGCGTTCCCAGCAGGTTGCCGAGCGTTCGGATGCCGTTGCGAGCGCGGACCTGTTGGACCGTGTTGCCCTGCGCATCGAACCCGTGGATCCCGGACTCGTCGCCGCCGAACACGCTCTGCCCGTCACTCGCGAGGTCGCGGAGTCCCCAGGGCGAGGTGGCCGTGGCTGCTGGCTGATCGAAGCTCCGCAGCAGGCGGCCCGACGCATCGAAGACGTGGATGCGGTGCGGCGGGATGGCCCCCGCTCCCCTGGCGCTGACGAAGTATTCGCCGCCGAGGAACTCCAACCCCAGGTGCGAGTCCGTGCCGGTCGCCTGGTCCAGCTCGAAGCCGCCGATCTCACCGCCCAGACCGCCATCCGGGCAGGGGTTCTGGCTCGTCGCGAACGGAGCGAGGAGCGCGAGGAACAGCAGGGGAGCGAGGCGCACGTGTCGGTCGGGTGCAGGGGACGTGACAGGATACTCCGTCCGCCGCCTTCTCACCGGGACCGGCTGGGGCCCGCCAGGAACGCCCGATGACAGCGTGTGTTCCGGGGAGCTCGCTCGACCGCGATTGCGGGAGCGAGGCGGCCGGCGGGACGCGCGCGCGGCGCGCACGTCGGGAGGGCCGCCCGGGGAGCTTCCCGGCGGCCCTCGCCGTCACGCGGCTGCGCCGATCACAGGCTGCCGGCGTTTTCCTTCAGGTAGCTCGCGACGCCTTCGGCGTTGGGCTTCATGCCGGCCTTGCCCTTCTTCCAGTTGGCCGGGCAGACCTCGCCGTGCTGCTCGTGGAACTGCAGCGCGTCGACCATGCGGATCGCCTCTTCGACGTTCCGGCCGAGCGGCAGGTCGTTGACGATCTGGTGGCGGACCATGCCGTTCGTGTCGATCAGGAACAGGCCACGGAAGGCCACCGCACCGTTGCCGGTCAGGACGTCGTAGTCCGCGGCGATCGACTTGGTCAGGTCCGCGATCAGCGGGTAATCGATCGCGCCGATGCCGCCGTTCTCGACCGGGGTGTTGCGCCAGGCAGCGTGGGTGAAGTGCGAGTCGACGGAGACGCCGAGCACTTCACAGTTGCGCTCCTTGAACGCACCGACGTGGTTGTGGAACGCGATGATCTCGCTCGGGCACACGAACGTGAAGTCGAGCGGGTAGAAGAACAGGACGACGTACTTGCCCTTGTAGTCGGACAGCTTGACTTCCTGGAACGAGCCGTCGGCCATGACGGCGGTCGCGGTGAAGTCGGGAGCCTGCTTGCCAACGAGAACTGCCATGTGCGTATCTCCGGGTAGGGATTTGGTTGGGTTTGGTGGGATTCGGGTCAGCGATCGGCCGGTCAGCCGGATCGCCGGAAAGGGGTTCGGGGCGCCCTGCCCCGCCACGGCGAAGCGGCAAAGCCTATAGAGCGCGCCGCCGAGGCCCCCAAGCGGTTTTGCCGATGGGACCGATAAGGGCCGAATCCGACCTGCAGAGCCTCCCCGGGGTCATCCGATCCGCGCGAAGTAGAGCAGGAGATAGCCTCCGAGCAGCACGGCCACCCAGACCATGACGCTGGCCGTTGGCCAGCTCCGGGCCAGCAGACCATGCGGCCCGTGGCTCCGCGTCAGGCCACGGAGCGCAGCACCGACCACGTCGTGCGAACTGCCCCGGACCGCCAGAGCAGCCCGCTCGACGGAGTTCCGCACGGATCGGAAGGCACGGAGCCCCAGACCCCGCCACAGCCAGTCGGCATCCAGGTTCGTCGCCGGCACCTCAGGTGGGTAGAGCCGCGTCCACTGGAGCCACGCAAACGCCAGCGCAGAGAAGAACAGGAGCTGCGTCTGGGCCAGGACGTGCGTCGCATCGTAGGCCGTGTAGTCCGTCGGGAACGGAAGCCGCGCGTAGAGGTGTTCCGGGAACACGCCGATCGCGATGCAGAGAACCGCTGCGACCCCCATCGCCAGGCGCATGTTCCAAGGCGCCTCACGGATGCCCTCGGTCTCACCGCGCGCCGGCGCGAAGAACGCGAAGTACGGGATCTTGATCCCCGCATGGTGGAACACGCCGGCCGAAGCGAAGAGCAGGACCAACCACACGAACTCGTGGTGCTCCGCGAGCGCGGCAGCCATCACCATCGACTTGCTGACGAAGCCCGAGAACAGCGGGAACGCGGAGATCGACGCTGCCCCCACGACGCAGCACGTCGCCGTCCACGGCATCTTCCTGGCGAGGCCGCCGAGCTCCGCACCGCCGATCCGACCGGTCGTGTGGAGGACAGCCCCCATCGACATGAAGAGGAGACCCTTGAAGAGGACGTCGTTGAACGCATGTGCGACCGCCCCGTTCACCGCGAGCTCGGTCCCGATCCCGACGCCGACCACCATGAACCCGACCTGGTTGATCATGCTGTAGCCGAGCACGCGTCGCAGGTCGTTCTCGATGACCGCGTAGAAGATCGGGAAGGCCGCCATCAGCGCTCCGATCACGACCAGGATCTCGGTGCCCGCGTAGCCGCGCGCCAGCACGTAGACGGCGACCTTCGTCGTGAAGGCACTGAGCCAGACCGAGCCGGTCGGTGTCGCGTTCGGGTAGCCGTCGGTGATCCAGACGTGCGCGCCGGGGAAGGCGGCCTTGATGCCGACACCCAGCAGGATCAGCCACGCATAGGGCTCGCCGTCTTCGAGCCCGATCGAAGTGAAAGCAAGACTCCCGGTCTCCGCGTAGCGCGTCAGCACGCCGGCGAGCAGCATAAGACCCGACAGGCCCTGCAGGATCACGTAGCGCATCCCGGCGCGCACCGATGCCGACGTACGCCGTGCCCAGATCAGGAACACGGAGGTCAGCGTCATCAGTTCCCAGGCGACGAACAGGGACAGCATGTCGCCCGCGAACACGGCGCCCACCGCGCTCGCCGCATAGCCCAGACTGGCCACCTGCTGGACACGATCCCGCACGTGCCACGAGTACAGCGCACCGAGCAGCGCTGCGATGTGGAACGAGGACCCGAACAGGAGGCCGAGGCGGTCCACCCGTCCCGGCACGAGATGCAGACCGAACCACGGGAGCGTCCACTCGGTGCCCTCGTGCAGGCCGGTGACGTGCGCGAGGCCGAGCACGGGTGCAGCGATCGAGACGATGGCTGCAGCCCGGCCCGGCAAGCACAGCGCGAGCAGGGCACCGGCCAGCAGGAACACGAAGGGCGGCCACTCAACGACCATCGCCGTCGTCCTCCGGTCGCCCCACGATGCGGCGCATTCGGGTCGCCGCGAGCACGAGCAGCACGCAGGCCGCGAAGCCGAAGAGCGGATAGAAGCCGAACAGCCCTGCGAAGGGGTGCGTCACGTGCCGGTGGATCAGCCCGTCGAGCGCGAGCAGGATCACGCACGCACCGAGGAACACACGGATCGGCCCCGGGATCTTCCGACGCAGGTTGTCGACCGCGGACCTCATGAGCCAACCCTCAGGACGGGTTGGAGAAGACCGTGAAGCGGTCCGGGAAAGCAGAAGAGCGCCACGCACCCCGCCGCGGTGCAGGCCATCGCGATGCGACAGGCGAGCGGCGCCTCCCCCACGCCGTCGAGGGACTGCGGGTCGTCCGGCTGCGCGAAGAACGCGTGCACCGGGATCGGCAGCAGGTAGCCGAAGTTCAGCAGCCCGCTGCACAGGAGCACACCGAGCAGCCAAGGCTCGCCGGCCTCGAGCGTGCCGACGCCGAGGAGCCACTTGCTCCAAGTCCCGCCGAACGGCGGCAGCCCGAGGATGCTGAGACTGCCGACCAGGAAGAATGCGCTCGTCCACGGCATGCGCCGTCCGATGCCGCGCAGCTGACTGACTTCGGTCTTGTGCGCCGCGATGAAGAACGCCCCGGCCGCGAAGAACAGCGTGATCTTGCCGAACGCATGGGTCACGACGTGGAGCCCTGCTCCCGCAGTCCCCGAGGGCGTCGCCAGGAGCGCGCCCATCACGATGTAGGACAGCTGCCCGATCGTGGAGTAGGCGAGCCGCGCCTTCAGGTTCTCCTGCCGCATCGCGACCAGCGACGCGAGCACGATCGTCACCGCGGCCACCACGAGCAGCGGTCTTCGCGAAGGCACGTCGAACAGGAAGTCCGCGCCGAAGATGTAGATCGTGACCTTCAGCAGCGCAAAGACCCCCGTCTTGACCACGGCCACGGCGTGGAGCAGCGCGCTGACGGGGGTGGGCGCGACCATTGCCGCGGGGAGCCAGCGGTGGAACGGCATGACGGCAGCCTTGCCGATACCGAACACGAAGAGCGCCAGGATGACGCTGGCAGCCGCAGGATCGGCGCGCCCCGCGAGCACGCCGCCCTCCACGAAGTCGACCGTGCCCGCGACCGTCCATGTCCAGACGATCGCGAACAGCAGCAGGCCGATCGAAGTGCTCAGCAGGACGCCCAGGTAGGTCCGCCCTGCCTTCCGCGCTGCGTCGGTCCCCGCGTGGGTCACGAGCGGATACGTGACCACGGTCAGGATCTCGTAGAACACGAACAGCGTGAGGAGGTTGCCAGCGAAGGCCGCGCCGACGACACCGAAGAACGCACCGGCGAAGCACGCG
>JBEAPQ010000401.1:0-4148 GCA_041164325.1 Planctomycetota bacterium
GGAAAGGACCCGAGTCGCACGGCAGCCCTCCCGCGGCGGTGACCCCACCACCATGCGCAGGGCACGACCGCGAGGAGCAGCAGCCACGCCGGGGCGTCCAGCAGGTAGCCCGTGCCGAGGAGCCCCATCAGACGGACTCCTCCTCGGCGGCGACCCGTGCTTCGAACACCGCGCAGAGCCGCAGGCGCTGCTCCTGGTCGAGCGCGGCGCCCGCGAACTTGGCGGCATCGAGTTCTTCCAGGATCGACGCGAGGTCGTCGGCACCGGGGAGCGCGCAGAACGTCGGGTGCCGGAGGATCTCCTCGCGCGCGGACACGAGGAGTTCGGGCCTCCCCGCCTGCCGCGCGACGAACGTCAGGAGCGCATTCCCGAGATCAGCCGCGAACTGTCGGGAGTCCGCGTCTCCGATGCAGCTCCGCAGCTCGTCGAGGCAACGGCGCGCCACGGCCACGGGCGACTCGACGGCCAACGCCCGGCGTGCGGCAGCCGCGCGCAGCTGACGACGCGTGAACCACGAGGCCCCGAGCGCGACCAGGAGCACCGAACCCCAGGCCGGCAGCGCGCGGCGCACGGCGAAGGGGCGCTGCCATGGTTGGACCGGCAGCTCGAGCGCTCCATCGTCGCCGTTCGGCAATACGTCGCGCACGTCGAGCACGAGGTCGTCCGCGAAGGCCACCACCGTCCCTCCGTCCGCGGTGCGCGCACGCGCGAACGGCGCCTCCACCACGACGGCGCCCGCGACCGCGGCCCGGGCCTCGTAGGTCACGGTCTCCACGGCGAAGCCGTCCCGCAACTCGGATGACGTGCCGACCACCCGGAGGCGGAGAGGGCGCAGCGCGGTGGGATCGATGGGTTCGGGTGCAAGGCCATCGCGCGCTCCCACCGTGACCCGCACCTCGAACGCCTCCCCGCACGCCACGGTCGCTGCCGAGGACTCGATGCGGAACCAGAGGTCGTCCTGGGCGTCGGCCTTCGCCGCGAGACCCGCTGCAGCCAGCACCCACGCCGTGCGCACGAAGAAGGGCCGCGTCACCGCTTGCCTCCCCGCTGCTCGCGCATCCGGAAGAAGTCCAGGATCGGCCGCGCCACGGCATTGCGGTCCGAGCGACGCGGGATCGGCACCTCCATCACGTCGACGCCCGCCCGACGCAGCCCTTCGCGCGTGCGCTGGCGAAACGCCTGCGCGGCCTCCGCGTAGCGCGCGCGCTGTCCGGCGTCGGCCCAGTCGACGAGCCGCGAAGACCCGGTCTCGGGATCTCGGACCTCGGCCAGCCCGAGCGCCGGTGCCGCCAGCATCTCGGGCGCGAGCATCTGCACGGCCACGACGTCGTGGCGCGCACCACAGAGCGTCATCGCATGCTGCCAACCGTCGCCGAGGAAGTCCGAGACGACGAAGACGATCGCCCGGCGTCGCAGCGCCCGCGTCGCGAACTCGATGGCCGGGGTCAACGCCGTGCCCGGTGCCCCGGCAGGGAGCGCGAGACAATCGCGGACGATGCGCAGGACGTGGCGGATCCCCTTCCGCGGCGGGGTGAAGCGATCGATCCCCTCCGAGAACGCAACCAGCCCCACCCGGTCGTCGCTCTCGATCGCCGCGAGCGCCAGGCAAGCACAGATCCGCGCGGCCATCTGCCGTGCCGACCAGTGGCCGAACCCGCCCGACATCGACGCCGACAGGTCGAGCACGAAGAGCAAGGTCCGCTCCCGCTCTTCGACGAACTCCTTGACGAACGGGCGGCCGATGCGCGCCGTCACGTTCCAGTCGACGCTCCGCGGGTCGTCGCCCTCGGCGTATTCCCGGATCTGCTGGAACTCGATCCCCGAGCCGCGGAACACCGACGCGTAGCCCCCCGCCATGATCCCGGCGACGAGGCGCGTGCTCTGCGCCTCGATGCGCCGCACCTCCTCGAGGAGTTCGGCGAGGGGGACTGCCCGATCCTCGGTCATCGCGGTCAGGGGACCGGCACGGTGTCGAAGATGCGCTGGACGACCTGCTCCGACGTCAGCCCCTCGGCCTCGGCTTCGTACGTGGTCATGACGCGGTGCCTCAGCACCTCACGGCCGATCGCCTTGACGTCCATGGGCGTCACGTAGCCGCGGCCTCGGAGGAACGCGTGCCCGCGTGCGGCCTGGATCAGCGCGATCGAAGCCCGCGGCGACGCCCCGTAGAGGATCATCGGCGCCAGGTCTGCGAGACCGGCCGCGGCCGGGTCCCGCGTCGCGAAGACGAGGTCGAGCACGTAGCCGCGCACCAGTTCGTCCACGCGGATCTCGTCGAGCAGTTCCCGCGCCGCGAGGATCTGCGACGGGTCGGCCACGGGGCGCACGGTCGGACGCTTCGAGTTGCTCGCCATGCGATCGACGATCCGCCCCTCTTCCTCGCGGGTCGGATAGCCGACGACCACCTTCAGCATGAAGCGGTCGACCTGGGCCTCCGGCAGCGCATAGGTGCCTTCCTGTTCGACCGGATTCTGCGTCGCGAGCACGAGGAACGGGTTGGGGAGCGCGCGCGTGTCGCCCGCCAGCGAGACCTGGCGCTCCTGCATCGCCTCCAGCAGTGCCGACTGGACCTTCGCCGGTGCGCGGTTGATCTCGTCGGCCAGCACGAAGTTCGCGAAGACGGGCCCTTCACGGACGGTCCACTCACCGGACTTCGGGTTGTAGACGTGGGTGCCCAGGAGGTCGGACGGCAGCAGGTCGGGCGTGAACTGGATCCGGCGGAAGGACCCGCCCAAGGCACCCGCCAGTGACTGGACCGCGAGGGACTTGGCGAGGCCCGGCACGCCTTCCAGCAGGACGTGCCCGTCGGCCAACAGTCCGATCAGCAGCCCCTCGACGAGGCGTTCCTGCCCGACGATGACCTGCTCGACTTCGCGAACCACGTCCTGCAGGAACTGGCTGGCCTTCTGGATGCGTTCGGCAACAGCGGCAACGTCGGTCAAGGATTCGGCTCTTCGGTGCGGGGAAGGGGACGGCAGAGGCTACCCCGTCCCTGGCCCTGACCAAGCCCGGTCCCTGCAGCACAGCGCCGCCCGCCCCATCGAGCTCGACCTTGTCGCTACGCCACCGAAACAAGTGGCCGCACCCCGACGTCCCGTCGATGCAAAGAACTGCTCGCATGGCCCGCGCATGCGGGTCGACCGTTACCCTCGGACGCCCGCACCCGAACCCCGAGCCATGCAACGCCGCACGCTGATCCACTCGAGCCTCGCTGCCCTCGCGATGCTGGTCCCCGCCCCTTGCCAGGACACGCCCGGGCAGACTCCGCCCCAAGGTTCCCAGCGGGAGCGGATGTGGCCGGCGCCGACCGCCGAGGACTGGGCCAAGCCCGTCCTGATCGAGTTCGAGCGGAGCTGGGAAGATGCCGTCGCGGTCTCGCGCGAGACGGGCAAGCCGATCCTGGTCTGCGTGAACATGGACGGCGAAGTCGCGAGCGAGCACTACGCAGGCATCCGATACCGGCAACCAGAGATCGCGAAGCTCTACGAGCCCTACGTCTGCGTGATCGCGTCGGTCTACCGGCACAACCACCGGGACCACGACGAGCATGGCCACCGCATCCCGTGTCCGCGCTTCGGCAGCGTCACGTGCGGTGAGCACATCGCGATCGAGCCGATGCTGTTCGAGAAGTTCATGGACGGCCAGCGGATCGCGCCGCGGCACATCATGGTCGAGCTCGATGGTTCGGAGAGCTACGACGTGTTCTACGCGTTCGACACGCAGTCGGTCTTCGACGCGATCGAGGGCGGCATTGCGAACCGGACGACGAAGCCCGAGCCGATCGTCCGCGGCGACCGATCCCTGGTGGAGCGCGTGGCCAGCCGTGCGCTCGAGGACCGCCGCGCGGTCGAGCAGGCCTACGCGGAAGGGGACCGCACCCTGCGCGAAGCACTCCTCGCGGCCGCCACCCAGAATCCGGATGCGGCGCCGACCGACCTGCTCCGCCTCGCCGTCTTCGGACTCGATGAGGATCTCGCGGCAAGGGCGCGTGACGCGCTCGCCAAGGTCGACGACGCAGGCGCGGCAGAGCTGATCGCCGAGGCCTTGCGCGTCCCCATGGCGGGGGAGCAGCGCGAAGCCCTGCTCGCACGCCTCTCGGCGCTCGGCGACAAGTCCCCGCAGGCCAAGGCTCTCGCCGTCGTGCACCG
>JBEAPQ010000402.1:0-3983 GCA_041164325.1 Planctomycetota bacterium
TGACCCCGGAAGTCTCCCGATCGAGTCGGTGCACGATCCCCGGGCGGTCTTCACCGCCGGCGAGGCTCAGGGGACCGAACCGGGCCACGGCCAGGTCGGCGAGGTTGGTCGACCCCTCGGCGCGGCGTCCCTCGGGGCGGTGCACGCTGAGTCCTGCGGGCTTGTCCACGACGAGGACGTGCGCGTCCTCGTAGAGCACGTCGAAAGAGGTCGGGATCGGCGGGGCAGGGGACGTGGCGGGCACGGCGGGCGCGGGCAGCGCCGCGGTGTCGACCGTCACGATCTGGCCTGGATGGACCGTATGGCCCGGCTTGGCCGGGGCCCCGTCGAGCAAGATCGCGCCTGCCCGGGCGAGGTCCTTGATGGCCCCGCGCCCCCCGAGCCCGCCGCGCTGCGACAGGAAGACGTCGAGGCGCTGGCCGGCCGCCTCCGAGGGGACCTCGATCCGGGTGTCGCGGGGCTGTGACCCGGTTCCTGTTCCTGCTTGGTCCACGTGGGCGCCACGCTACGCGGGCCGGGGAGAACGGCAAAGCGCCGGTTCCGAAGCCTCGATCCCAGCGAGGATTCGAGACTTGCGGACTGTGGAAAGTATGTGGAAAGAAATTCCTCGGCGCCCGCCGGGCGGCTAGCCTCCGGCGCGCTCTCTCCCTCGTTCCCGGCCGTCCCGCACGGCCTCCGGAGGCCCAACGACCTTGGAAACGCTCCAGTCCACCATCCTCCAGACCCGGCGCGTCCTGGTCGTCGACGACGACCAGGCCACGCTGCGGACCCTGGGCCAGCTGCTCGAGGACGCAGGCTGCGAGACGACGTGCGTCCCGGACGCCCACCTGGCCTGCGCACTGCTCGCCGAGCGGACCTACGACCTCGTCCTCACCGACCTCTACCTCGGCACCGACCAGCTCGGCTACACGGTCGCAGAGGCCGCGCGGACCCGACGCCCCCAGGTCCCGGTCGTCATGCTGACCGGCCGCCCGAGCTTCCACGGCGCCGTCGACGCGCTCCGATCGTCGATCCGCGAGATCGTCGTCAAGCCCGTGGACCCCGAGGTCCTGATCGACGCCTGCGCCAAGGCGATCGAAACCGCTTCCCTGGAGCGGAAGCGACGCCAGCTCGAGGCCCAGAACCGGGTGCTGATGACGGTCGCCCCCCGGATGATCGAGGCCAAGGACCCGACGACGAGCGGCCACGCCGAGCGCGTGATCCAGTACACCGACCGCCTGGCCGAACGCTGCGGCGTGGGCGACGAGGACCGCGAGTCCCTCCGGATGGCCGCCCTCCTCCACGACGTCGGCAAGATCGGCGTCCCGCGGGCGATCCTGTGCAAGGAAGGGCCGCTGACCGCCGCCGAGCGCGAGGTCATCCAGGCCCACCCCCAGGTCGGCTACGACATCCTGGCAGACCTCGAGGATTGTGAAGACGTCCGCCTCTGGGTCGTCCAGCACCACGAGCGCTGGGACGGCCGAGGCTATCCGCACGGCCTCCGCGGCGAAGAGGTCGCGCTGCCGGGCCGGATCCTGATTCTGGCAGAGGTCTACGACGCGCTGGCCGAAGCACGCTCCTACAAGCCGGCGTGGCCGCTCGACAAGATCTCGGCGTTCTTCCGCGAGCAGGCCGGCAAGCACTTCGATCCGGAACTCGCGCACCTCGTGGCCGACGGACTCGACCGGGAAGGACGACGGTTCTTCGCTCCGCGCACCGACCTGCTGTTCTGACGCGGCGCATCAGCGCGGCTTCCCCACGCCGAATCCGCGCGGCCTGGATCCGGACTCCCCGGCCCGCGCGCGCACGAATCCGCGGTGCCATCGACGATCCCGTCTCGACGACGCGAAACTCGCCTGCGCCAGGGGCTTGGCACGCCCGCTGCGCGACTCCACAATCCGGCGAGAAGGCCGCGTCCCGCCCGAGCTTCCTGCAGGGCGGAACCCCTCGGCGCGTCCGGATCGCCCGTCTCGTCCGCCCATCCCCTCGGGCCGGCGAGCGTCCCGCCCCTTTCCGTCATCCCCGCAATGATCGTGAATCGACGCCGCGACCCTGCCCTCGCGCTCGCCTGCCTGCTCGCGCTGCACGCCTCGGAATCCGCTCAGGCCCAGGCGTCTCGGACCGCCTCGGTCCGGGGCCAGGTTGCCGAAGCTGCTGGCCAGGCGGACGAAGTGCCCGCACTGCCCGCCGACATGCTGCCGGTCCAGGGTGGATCCTTCGAGATCGGCACCGACCCGAAGACGCTGCTGGAGATCGAGGAGAAGCTCTGGCTCGCCCCTTCCCAGCGCGTGTCCGACATGGCGCGGCTGATGGCCGAACTCGGCACCCGGAAGGTCGAGCTGCAGCCCTACTACATGTCGAAGTTCCCGGTCACGAACGGCCAGTTCAAGGCGTTCGTCGAAGCGACCGGGCACCGGTATCCGTACCACTGGTGGCGCTTCGGCCGTGAGGACGACTACCAGCAGCGCCTCAAGGACATCAACGAGACCGTCCGCGAGGACTCGAGCGACAAGGGCCTCGATTACTGGAAGGTCAACTGGAAGGACCTGCCCTGGCAGATCCCCCAGGACGAGATCCGTCGCGGCCAGGGCGTCCCGATGGACGACTACCCGGTCGTCTACGTGTCGTGGTTCGACGCGCTCGCCTACGCGGCCTGGGCCGGGATGCGCCTGCCGTCCGAGGAGGAGTGGGTCTTCGCGGCCCACGGAGGCGAGAACCGGCAGTTCCTCTGGGGCGACGATCCCGACGGGCTGCAGGTCCAGCGCGGCACCCGTTTCGACCGCCTCTGGGAGGTCGGTCACTGGGGCGAAGCGACGCAGGGCCCGTTCGGCCACCAGGACCTCGCGCTCGGCGTCTGGGAGTGGACCGGCAACCTCGGCTTCTTCTCGTTCCCCGACGACAAGAAGGACTTCGACAAGGCGCTCGACAAGCTGTTCCGCGACAAGCTGTTCCGCGACGAGAAGGACCAGAAGGTCCAGGCGACGCTGAAGCACCGCCCGAACTGGGCGGGCGACAAGGTCGTCGCCAAGGGCGGCATGTGGACCAGCATGAAGTCCGAGCTGCGCATCGGCACCCGCGCCGACATCGAGGCGATCCAGACCCTCGGCGGACTCGGCTTCCGCCTCGCGAAGAGCACGATCCCCGCGCGCGACATGTCCGAGTCGCGGATCAAGCTCGACTACGACTACTCGTACTTCGGCGACGGCCGGAAGCCGAACCTCGCCGACCAGGTCGGCTTGGAGCGCTACGACCTGTCGGGCGACGGCAAGCAGATCCTCGGCTACCACGCGATCTCGGTCGTGCCGGCGAACATGGCCGTCGAGAAGGAAGAGAAGGCGCCGACCAAGGAGAAGCTGTTCGAGGCGACCGTCGAGGGCCACCGCCCGTTCATCGCCGGCACGCTGATCACCACCGAGAAGCTCCAGGCTCCGGCGGCCGAACCCGGCATCTACACGCTCTGCTTCCGCCACGCGGGGATGCCGAGCGAACTGCAGAAGGCGCTGCCGGAAGCCGTCCGCGCGCTCAAGGCCGCCGAGAAGAAGGGCGGCGACGCCGAGGCGGAGCCGGGCGACTGGACCAAGGCGCTGAAGAAGTTCGGCATCACCAACGAGGAAGTCCTCGCCGGGCCGATCGACTTCGTGCGTCTGGCTCCCGGTGGCCTGAAGGTCTCGACCAAGCAGCACATGTGGGTGCTGCGCGACAAGAAGGGCGACTTCGTCGGCGCGGGCCCCGCGAAGAAGGCCCTCGACACGAACCCGAAGTACGAAGAGGGCGACGCTTCGATCTCGATCGAGGTGCGCCCGGACGGCGTCGAGCGGGTCGCGATCCAATTCGGCGTGCCGGTCGATGCCCGGTCCCGCGGCCGCGTCTTCGAGATCCCGTTCGAAGTCGAACTCGCCAAGGAGCAGGCGGGCGGCGATCGCTGGCGCATGCCCGCCCCCAAGGAGAAGTGAGGTCAGCCCCTCCCGGCGGTACCACTGCCGGGAACCGGATCACGGCGCGGG
>JBEAPQ010000403.1:0-3485 GCA_041164325.1 Planctomycetota bacterium
CGGCGTCTACCCGATGGAAAAGGGGCTGGCCCTGCTCTACGAGGTCGTGGGTCCGGTCCGTCTGACTCCCGTCGAAACGGATCGCGATGCGCCCGCCGTCGTCCTCCCGCCCCGCCAGAACCGTTGACCGAAACCCCGCAGCCCGGACGTCCCGTCTCCGCCTCGAAGACGGAGATGACCGAGATCGTCTTCCCGAACGACGCCAACCCCCTCGGCAACATCATGGGGGGACGCGTCATGCACTGGATCGACATCTGCGCGGCGATCGCGGCGGGCCGACACGCGCAGACGCCCGTCGTCACGGCGAGCGTCGACAGCGTCGACTTCCACCGGCCCGTCCGGGTCGGTGGCGTGCTGTCGATCAAGGCGTCGGTCAACTACGCGCACCGGACGTCGATGGAGGTGGGGGTCAAGATGTGGAGCGAGCACCGCGCCAGCGGTCAGCGCAGCCACGTCGTGTCGGCCTACCTGACGTTCGTCTCCCTCGACCCGGACACGGGCACCCCACGGCCGGTCCCGGCCGTGGTCCCGGAGACCCCGGAAGAGGAGCGCCGGTATGCGGAGGCCCGGGAGCGGCGGGAGCGCCGCGTCGCGCGCCGGAAGGCCCGTCAGGCCTGATCAGGGCACCGGGCGAGGGCCGGATCGCTCCGGGGGAACGGGCAGAACCCCTTTCCTGGGCTATCTGGGCCGTTCCCGGGCTTTCCTCCGGCCCGGACGCCGTTACCATTCCCCGCCCGCAAGCCCATGTTCGAAGACTTCTCCGACAAGGCCACGAAGGCCATCCAGGTGGCAGAAGAGCTCGCCAAGCAGCTCGGCGACGAGTCCGTCGCGACCGGCCACCTGATCTACGGGCTGACGCTCGACGAGAGCACCTGCCTGCACCACATCTTCAAGGACCTGAACGTCGATCCGGACATGTTCTCGGGCTACGTGCAGTCGCTGCCGCGCGAGGCCGAGGTCTACGACGACAATCCGTTCAACCGGCACGTGCACACCGTGTTCGAGCGTGCGCGTGAGACGGCCCAGGCGCTGGGCAGCAAGCAGGTGATCCCTGAGCACCTCGCGATCGCCGCGATGTCGGTGCGCGCCGGCTCCTGCTACGAGACGCTGAAGGAGTTCAGCATCGAGCCCGACTACGTGCAGGGCCTGATCCTCGAGGCGATGGGCCTCGAGCCCGAAGACGCGCCCGAGTGGTTCTGATTCAGCCGTTCTGGCTGATCCGAGGGCTCCCGCCCGAGGGGCGGGAGCCAGCTCCGATCCTCACCGGATCTCGACTTCGACCGCGTCGCTGAGGCTGACGCCTTGGACTCCGGCCGGGTCCAGCACGATCCACTGCGACGTCGCGCGCACGCCCAGGAGCGGCGCGCCTGCAGGGAGCGCAACCGGCGTCGAAGCCGTGCCCTGTGCGTCGACGCCGACGCCGAGGTCGCCGAGTCGCGCGTCCGTCAGCAGGGTGCAGCCTGCGAACCCGAGTGGGTCCAGCGGCGTGCTCGCGCGGCCGAGACCGAACAGGACCGTGGCGGCGGCGTTGGCGGGTGCATCGAACATCGCGAGTCGGAAGCCGAGGTTGCCGATCCACGGCAGTCCGAGCGAGCCCGCCTGGATCGGCGTCCCGCAGCCGCTGCCGTAGGGCGTGACGAGACCGTTGGCGCCGACGGTGCCACCGAGGCGGAGGACCTGCCCGCGCGCCGCGACCGGGCGGTCTGCGGTCGTCGCGTTCGCGTCACTCGTGTGGGCGGCGAACGACAGGTCGGACCCGCCCTGCACTGCGTCGAGCGAGAAGCCAGGACCGCCAACGACAGCGCGCTCGCGGACGTCGACGACCAGTGGCCCCTGCGACGGGTCCCAGCGGAACGGCGTGTCGAGCAGGACCTCGACCAGGAACTCGCCACCCTCGCCGCGGGTCGCGCTGAAGCGACCGTCGAAGACCGTCGTGCGGTCCGGCCCGTGGTTCTGGTCGAAGCCCGGCAGCAGCGGGAGATTGCCGCCCGAAGACAGGTCGATCCGTGCGTCCCAGGTCGTCGCTCCGCCAGCGCCGCCTGCCGCGCGCCAGCTCAGGTGCGAGATCTCGACGGGGTTGGTCACGCCCAACGTGTTCGGGCCGTAGGCCGTCATCGCGCGGGTCGGCCCAGCGACGCCCCAGGGGCGGGACAGCGAGATCCCGCCGGCGCTGCCGTCGGCGGTCTCGGGAAGGACAGGGTGCGGCACGGAGATCAGTGCGAGCACCGGTGCACCGACCTGGTTGACCAGGGCCGACGTCGGCTGCGGACTGCCGAGCGCCCACAGCATCCGGGTGCCCGGCGAGGGCGCGCTGCCGTCGACGGGCGGGAACCCGCCTCCGGAGACGCTCCGGATCACGATGTCGACGACCAGGGAACCCCTCGTCGGGTCGAACTCGAAGGGGTGATCGAGGTCCAGCGTCGCCAGGAAGCCCGCGGGCCGTGCGAGTCCGGATGACGCGGCCGGCGGCGTCCAGACTCCGTCGAAGACGACCGTGCGGTCGGCACCGTGGTTCAGATCGAACTGCGATGCAGAGTTCTGGGACAGGTTTGCCGCTCCGGTCGACAGCTCGACGCGGAGATCGAACGTGCGATTGCCGGCGATGGGCCGGCTGGCGTCCGGACGCCACGCGAGCGCGGACACGAGATGGCGGCCGCCGGTGCCGAACGTCGATCCATCGTGGATCTGCATCATCCGCTGTGGGGCCGCGTAGCCGAAGCCGAGTGCGCTCGAGCCCACGCCCTCGGTGCGCGCGAGCGCGTCCGGCGACACGATCGGAGCGACCACCAGCTCGGCGACGAGGCCGAGGGCCTGCGTGCCGGAAGCCGGGAAGTTGGCCGTCGCGCCGTTGGGATCGATCGTGTTCAGCAGGCGGCCGAGCTGGCCGCTGCTTCCGGTCGCCGCGTCGGTCGAAACGACGCCGCCGCTCTGCGAGCGGACGCGGAGGTCGAGCAGGAGCGGTCCGGAGCTCGGGCTCCACGCGAACGGCTCGTCGAACGGGATCTCGATCAGGAACGGGCGCGGCGTGCCGGCCAGCGGTTCGCCGAACGTCGACACCAGGCCGTCGTGGACGCGGACCCGGTCGCCGCCGTGGTTCTGGTCGAACGTGCGGTCCAGGTCGTCCGCCGGGTTGCGCGATGTCGAAACGTCGAGCGACAGGTCGAACGAACCCGGGCTGATCGACGCAGCGCTCCCGTCCGGACGGAAGCGGACGGCGGCGATGTGGACGGGCCGCGTGCCGTGGGCGGTCACACCCGCGCCGTATGCAAGCATCGCGCGGTGTCCCGACGTGACGCCGAACGGGTAGGTCGAGCTCTGGTCGCCTTCGGTCGTGGCGAACGCCGATGGCACGATCGTTCCGATGCCGGTCTCGGTGTTCCCCGCGCTCACGTCGACAGCCCACGTGTGCGTCTCGCTCAGCAGGTTGGTGGGATCCTGGCGGACCTGCGGGCTCGTGTCGGTCAGACGGACCTCGATCGTGTGGC